>JALUTJ010000381.1 GCA_027057985.1 Chromatiales bacterium | reverse complement strand
GTTTTATAAAACTTTAATTGCTGTTATTGCTTCCGTGGCTTTAACCGGCGTAAGCATTGCTGCAGGCAATCCACAGGCAGGTAAAGCCAAAGCGGGTGTTTGTTTCGGCTGTCATGGCCCTGATGGTAATAGTAGCAACCCGGTTTGGCCAAAGCTTGCGGGTCAGCATGCCGCCTATATCACCAAGCAACTGGCTGACTTCAAAGCAGGTAAAAAGCGCTCCAATGCTCTGATGGCCGGCCAGGTTGCTGGTCTGAATAAAAAGGACATGGAAGACCTGGGTGCCTTTTTCTCCACCTTAACCATGAGCCAGGGCGCAACCGATGAAAAACTGTTGTCACTGGGTAAAAAGATTTACCGTGGTGGTAATAAAGAGAAAGGCATTGCTGCCTGTATGGGTTGTCACGCTCCGAATGGCGCTGGTAATCCGGGTGCCAGGTTCCCACGTTTAGGCGGTCAGCATGCAGCCTACGTGGAAAAGGCAATGAAGGACTTTCGTTCCGGCGCTCGCAGCAATGATATGAACAAGATGATGCGTACCATCGCTGAAAAAATGAGTGACCAGGAAATCAAGGCGGTTGCTTCGTATATTTCAGGTCTGCATTGATCTTTTCAGGGTAACCCTGTTCAGGGGAGCCTGAAATAAATGTCATAACATGACAAAAAAAGGGCGGTTTTTACCGCCCTTTTTTATTGTTTCCGGTTATTATATGCGCCTGATTTTGGCGAATATATCAAGAAGTTGGCCCCCGTGAAAAACAGTAAACAACAGCACTCTCGTCTCAATATCCTGCTGGAATTTTTTGGTTCCATGAACCTGGCGATCACCATTCTCGTGGCTATCGCCATTGCCTCTGTCATTGGTACGGTATTGCAGCAAAACCAGCCCTACAATGATTACATCATCAAGTTCGGGCCGTTCTGGCACGAGGTCTTTAAGGAGCTGGGGCTGTACAATATTTATGGTGCCATGTGGTTCCTTATCCTGCTGGTATTCCTTGTTCTTAGCACCGGGGTCTGTATCTATCGGAATACCCCGACCATGTTACGGGATATGAAACAGTACCGGCTGAATGCACGTGAAAAATCCCTACGCCTGATGCATCACTCACGTCAGTGGCAGGCAGAGGCCAGTGAAAAAACCATCCTGCCACAGCTACAGAATTTTTTAAGCAATAATGGTTATCGCAGCCGGGTAAAAGACCACGGTGATCACAGTGTCATTGCGGCAATGAAAGGAACCTGGAACAGGGCCGGTTATATCTTTACTCACCTCGGTATTATTGTTTTATGTATCGGTGCTTTTCTCGATGGCACCTTTAGCCTCACGATCAAGGAATGGACCGGACGGCTGGTACCAGAAACTCGGGATATTCGCGCCGACCAGGTGCCGGACACGGCGCGTATCAAGCCTGACGAGTCTTTTGCTTTCCGCGGTTCGATTTCCCTGCCAGAAGGCACCGCAACCAATATAGTGTTTCTGAATATTCGTGACGGTTACCTGGTACAGGAGCTGCCGTTTACCATCGAGTTAAAAGATTTTCGTATCGAGCACTATGCATCGGGACAGCCCAAGTCATTTGAAAGTGATATTGTCATTCGTGATGACCAGCTGGAAAAACCGCTTGAAGCCACGATATCGGTCAATCACCCCCTGATTTACCGCGGCTATGCCATGTATCAGGCCAGTTTTGGTGATGGTGGTTCTCAACTGAAGCTCAAAGCATGGCCTTTTTATAGCAGGAAACTCCAGAGCCTCGATATTGATGTACGAGTCCTTGGTAAGCGCAGCATAAAAACACCGGCTGGTGAATACACGCTGGAAGTCGATAATTTCAAGATGTTTAATATTTTTCCACGCAGTGAAGAAGAACAGAAAAAAACGGGACACAAGTATATTAATTATGGCCCCAGCTTTACCTTTAAGCTGCGAGACAGTGCCGGTGTGGCTAAGGAATATCACAACTACATGTTGCCTGTTACCCAAAAGGGGCGACGTTATTTCCTGAGCGGGATGCGAGCCGCCGTCTCCGAGCCATTCCGTTACCTGCATATTCCGGCCGATAAAAATGATTCTATTCAGCGCTTTATGCGTTTTCATGCCATGCTGCAGGATCGGCCACGGATCAGAAAGATTGCCGAGGAAAGTGTGCGTACGGCCATGCAGGGTATGGATAATGTAAATGATAAAATGCAGCAGGACGTGGTGACTTCGATGATGAACCTGCTGGCCCTGTTTAATAAGGGCGGTTATGTGGCGATAGATGCTGATATCAAGCATAAAGTCCCCAAAGAACGCCGGGTTAATGTTGCTACCGCT
This sequence comes from Chromatiales bacterium, assembly GCA_027057985.1. Lineage (GTDB taxonomy): Bacteria > Pseudomonadota > Gammaproteobacteria > UBA6429 > Thiohalophilaceae > JAGLTQ01. Next base: position 737 of record JALUTJ010000381.1, on the reverse strand, counting down.
TATGTTAAGATTTTGCAGAACCTGATGCAGAACGTTTTTCTTACCATGCTCCATGATGAAGGCATCGATACTTCAAAGGGTGTGAGTGATGAAGACAGTTTCTTTTTTGAAGATGCTATTTCTGCGCTGGCTGGAATCGGTGCCTACGGCGCACCAATGTATTTACAGTTGAGCGATTTTAAACATCGTGAGTCATCCGGGATACAGATTACCCGCCATCCGGGGACAACTATTTTCTACCTCGGTTGTCTGATGCTCATCGTGGGTATATTCATGATGTTCTATATTTCATATCAGCGTCTGTGGTTCGTGGTTAAAGAAGAAGACGGTAAACTGAAACTGCTATTTGCCGGTTCAGCCAACCGTAACCCGCGTGACTTTGATGCCAGCTTTAAAGAGATGGCGGACAAGGTAGAAGCGTTTACTACAGGCAAATTAACAGATCATTCACAAGACAGGTGATAAAAATGTCCGTAACCAATGAATTCATGAGTAGTGAATTAAAAACGTCTTTTATAAAACAGTTAACCCTGGCTGACTGGATTTATGCCGTTTTAATGCTGGCAGGAAGTATCTTTGCTGATTACACCTATCATCATCTGATGGATATTTTTGAACTGGTGATTCTCTATGGTACAGCCGTTGGCATGATTGCCCTGGGCTGGATGTGGAAACCAATACAGAAGCTAACTTATGCCATTGCAGTTCTTAGCCTGTTTGCTGTCAGTCTTTATGGG
>JALUTJ010000380.1 GCA_027057985.1 Chromatiales bacterium | reverse complement strand
AGCACATCGAGCAGGCAGGGATACACTCGGGTGATTCAGCCTGTTCACTGCCACCTTATAACCTGTCTGATGCCGTGCTCGACAAGATGCGTGAGCAGATTAAGAAGATGGCCAAAGCCCTGAATGTGGTCGGTCTGATGAATACCCAGTTTGCGATACAGGGTGATACCGTCTATGTGCTGGAGGTTAATCCACGTGCCTCCCGTACCGTACCGTTTGTTTCCAAAGCCACTGGCCGCCCACTGGCAAAAATTGCTGCCCGTTGCATGGTAGGGCAAAGCCTGGCCGAGCAAAATGCACTGCACGAAATCCATCCGGCATTCTATTCGGTTAAAGAAGCGGTATTCCCGTTCAACAAGTTCCCGGGCGTTGATCCGGCACTGGGACCGGAGATGAAATCCACCGGTGAAGTCATGGGTGTGGGCAAAACCTTTGCTGAGGCCTTTGCCAGGTCGCAACTGGGAGCCAATGTGACCCTGCCGGAAAAGGGCAAGGCCTTCCTTAGTGTTAAAGACAGTGATAAAGAAGGCATTGTCGCGCTGGCTCGTGACCTCATTGATCTTGGTTTTGAACTGGTTGCCACCGGCGGCACGGCAAAAGTGATTCAGGCTGCCGGCATCGAGTGTCAGCATGTGAACAAGGTGATGGAAGGTCGTCCTCATATTGTCGATATGATCAAGAACGAGGAAATCAACCTGATTATCAATACTACCGAGGGCAGCCAGGCGATTGCCGACTCTGCGACGATTCGCAGTAATGCGTTACAATACAAGGTGACCTATACCACCACGCTGGCCGGTGGCGAAGCCCTTTGCATGGCGTTAAAACATAAAGATTTAAGTGAAGTAACCCGCATACAGGATATTCACCAGGAGAAAGGCTGATGAGTCGACCACCCATGACATCAACCGGTGCAGAAAAACTGCGCGAAGAACTAAAGGAATTAAAAACCGTGGTGCGCCCACGTATCGTTGAAGCGATAGCGACCGCTCGCGAACATGGCGATCTAAAAGAAAATGCCGAGTACCATGCTGCAAGGGAACAACAGAGCTTTACCGAAGGTCGCATCAAGGAAATCGAGGCTGCATTATCCAATGCCGAGATTATCGATGTTGCTGAAGTAGGTGCCCGTGCCGGTGATAAAATTGTATTCGGTGCCACGGTTGAACTCTATGATGTCGAAGCTGATAGTGAAGTCACCTATCAAATCGTGGGCGAGCTTGAAGCCGATATCAAACACAACCTGATTTCAGTGACATCCCCCATCGCTCGCGCACTGATAGGCAAAGCAGTAGACGATGAAGTAGTGGTAAAAGCCCCCGGTGGTGATCGTGACTATGAAATCGTCTCGGTAAGCTACAAATAAAATCCTCACCTACACCTGAAGATTGACCTGGTCGGTTCAAGGAGCAAAGCGACGGAACCGACAACTGAGCAAGGGGAATCTTTACCGGCTATTCATTCGGAAAATCTTGATTCGCGACACGCTATGCGCCATCCCTGGCCGCTCGACGATTGCCGTCCTGGCAATCGACGGTCGCTTATCAAGTTTTCCTGCTGAATATCCTGTATCCTCTATGACCACGAACCGACCTGTATCTGGAAAAAAAATCTTTGCGCTCTCCGCGTCTTTGCGGTGAAAAATTGTAGTCGTGCAGGTCGGTTCAAGGAGCAAAGCGACGGAACCGACAAATAAATCCCTTTTTATTTTTTCGGTAATTCAATGACCGGCTTTTCAGCACGGCGATAAAAACTCGCGGTATGACCAATGCTCTGCACCAGCACTGCGCCAGTCACTTCAGCAATCTTCTCGATCATGGCCTTGCGCTCGGCACTGTCTCCGGCAGCGAGTTTCATTTTCACCAGCTCATGGTGAGCCAGGGCCTGCTCCATTTCATTCAGCACATTCTCGCTCAGGCCAGCAGCACCCACGGTCACAATCGGCTTGATGTGGTGGCATTTTTTGCGTAGAAAAAGGATTTGCTTGTCAGTAATACTCATTTTGAAAACGGCCCTGTGAGGAAATTCGAGGGGGCACAGTCTACCGCGTAAAGGCTGATAAATCACGGTATATTCAGGTTATAATAGCGTTTTTACTATTTATATAAAGATTTCCCCATGGCCAGATCCCGAAGCAGCAGCAAGTGGCTGCAGGAACATTTCAACGACGAGTTTGTCAAACGTGCGCAAAAAGAGGGGTATCGCTCGCGCGCGGTTTACAAGCTCATGGAAATGGATGACCGGGATCGCCTGCTCAAACCCGGCATGACCGTGGTCGATCTGGGGGCGGCGCCGGGTGGCTGGTGCGAGCTGTTAAGCAAACGTCTCGGCCATCATGGCCAGATATTTGCATTGGATATTCTGCCAATGGATGCGCTGCCGGATGTCACCTTCGTACAGGGTGATTTTACCGAGCAGGCCGTCTACGATGAATTGATGGACAAGCTCGGCGGCAGGCAGGTAGACCTTGTAATTTCGGATATGGCCCCCAATTTAAGTGGAATGAAGGCCGTGGATCAGCCAAAAATGATGTACCTGGCAGAACTGGCGCTGGATTTTGCCACTAATGTCCTTAAACCTGGTGGGGCTTTTCTCACCAAGGTCTTTACTGGCGAAGGAATTGACGATTACAAGAAGGCTTTACGCGAACATTTCGAGAAAATTGTGGTGCGCAAACCGAAGGCGTCGAGACCGCGCTCCCCAGAAATTTATTTATTGGCGAAGCAGTTTAAGAAAGGCTAAGATAGGGCTGTATAGCCATGATACAGGTATAACAAATTGAACGATTTAGCAAAGAACATTATTTTATGGGTAGTTGTTGCCATTATTCTCATGTCGGTTTTTTCCAACCTGAGTACCAATCGCAGCGTCAAGGAAATCAGCTATTCTGAATTTATCAAGGACATCAAGTCCCGCCAGGTGATTGATGTCACCCTGACCGGCCGGGTGATCACCGGAACCTTGCAGGATGGCACCAAATTCTCCACTTACAGCCCGGAGACGGATAACAAGGCCATGATTGGTGACCTGCTCGATAGTGGCGTTGAAATCAAGGCCA
>JALUTJ010000379.1 GCA_027057985.1 Chromatiales bacterium | reverse complement strand
ACGCAATGGGGTATGCGGTGTCGTTTCGAATGTAAGGAGAAATCTCACAGGACACAGTCAGTGGCGCGCGATCCCTTGACTTCGCTCGGGATGACAGGAATGGCGCAGAGGCCACCGAGTATTGATGGTGACGGTTGCTGGTGTACTATGGTGAGCCCAGTATATTGGCAAGCCTGGCTGACACAGGACACGTTGGAATAACAGCAAGTCAGTCATCAACAAAATTCCAGTCCTGATGCCAAAAGGCACACATATGTGTTACACTGTATTTCATGAAGCCGATCAACTGGAACCCTGAGAAAAACCAGCAGCTTATTGTAGAACGTGGGGTTTCGTTTGAGGATGTCGTTTTCTATTTACAGCAAGGCGCACTACTGGACGATATTGAGCATCCAAACAGCGACAAATATCCGAATCAACGAATATTTGTTATCGACATAGATGGTTATATTCACCTTGTACCCTATGTTGAAAACCGAAAAGAGATCTTCTTGAAAACAGTCATCCCGAGCAGAAAGGCGACCAAACAGTATCTTGGAGAGAAATCATGACCAAGCCCAAACTGAGCAAAGAGGAAAAAGACATTCTTAAAGATTTTGAGGCGGGTGAGTTCAAATCGGTACTCACACCCAGGCGCAAAAAAACGCTGCAAGCGGCTGCCGAGGAAACGTTCAAAAAAGATAAACGGATTAACATCCGCATTTCCAGCCGTGATCTGGAATCACTTCAGAGACGGGCGCTTGAGGAAGGGATACCCTATCAAACACTGGTATCCAGCGTCCTTCATAAGTACGTCTCTGGCGGATTCCAGGATTTAATGGCTAACAAGGTATCCCAGCGTACGCAAAAATCGCGCCGCTGAATTTTATCGTTATTCAAGTATGCTTAGCCTCTTTTATCCAATATTCGGGTATTATGAGGCCGCTCGGTAGAATATATAGTGAAAAATATGAGGAAACAAGCGTCCTCATAACAACAAGTTATGTTCATAAAGCAAGTAATCGGTATGGGAATAACACCTTATGTTTGATTACAGACAACTGTTTCTACCATTAACATTGTCGGCAATAGTTCTCTTTGTTCTCCCAGGCTGCGCGACGATTTATACGCAAAACTATAGCAAAAAGGACAATGATATTTGTGAGACATGTATGGATGTTTCGAGGATATATAGTGGTACAGCATATGATTTATGTTATATAGCAACTGGAAGCCCCATGATGCTGTATAGCGTCATTGATATGCCGTTTAGCTTTATTGCTGATACAATATTACTACCCTTTACTGTATATCAGCAGCAGGATAGCGGCTCAATTTGTACTGAGCCAAATATTGATAATAATACTGAATAAAATTAAAACATAACAATACACTGCACTTGACCCAGCACCCAACACGCCGCTTCACTATGCGTCAGGTGCCGGTCAACTGAGCTATGTCGTTAGGCACATAAAATGGAGAATAAATCATGCAAAATCAGATCGTTGGTATTTTGTTGATTTTCTTGTCTGGCTGCGCTACGCAATCAACACTGAATATATATTCCCAACCAATTGGTGCATACATAACTGAAGTAGGCACATCTACTACCTACGGTATCACGCCGACAGTAGCATATTACAATGTCCTTGACTTGCTTCGGCATAAGCAGCCTGATGGCTGTTATTTGGTTAAAGGTTTTACTGCCAAGTGGGTTAGTGGGGCCACATCGACAATGAGCCCAATCAGAATATGTGGCAGTACAACAGGCACATACAATATCACCCTAAGTAGAGATAGTAGCCATCCAGATCTAGAAAAAGACCTCACCTTTGCTATGCAAGTACAAACTATGCTCGCACAGCAACAGCAAGCAAAAGCGGCGCAAAATGCGGCTTTTGCTCAAATGTGGTCAGCCTTTTCAATTTCGCAAGATAAAAATTCAACAACCAACTGCTCATCGTATATGGTTGGCGACACTCTTAAAACTAGTTGCAGATAGGATACAGTCAATCACTTTAATATTATATGCCAGAGGAAATTATGGAGTCAGAAAATAAATTCGTACTTTACGAAAACAATGAACCTGTTTCTGTATTGGGTTCATTGTCAGAAGCAAAGCAGGCAGTTCAAGGCAAGGATAATGCTGCTGATTTCAGAGTAGAGCTAAATGCAGCACCAGCTAAAAGCAGAGTATGGGTGTTTGACTATGATGTTTCTGATTGGGTTGAGCAAATATAAAACACCTAACACAGGAACATAGAGGGTCAGGTCGTTCATTTTGCATTGAGAGCGACGCGAGTAGCCACTAAATCAACAAACAGATTTGAGTCTTAAATTATCCACAAATGGCGCAAAATCTTTATCTGAAAAAAGCAAAGGGAGTTTATTTTCAATGCAATAAGTAGCAATAATCACATCTGCAGTTTTTCTGATAGTGATTCCTTTTTTTCGCAGCTTTCTAAAATTATTGGCGCTTTTAATTGCCATGTCCTTTCCCAATAAATCATGCACAGTTAAAGATGTTAAAACGTTTTTAGCTGCTTTATAATCGGCATCACTTCTAAAGCCTTGTAGTACTTCAGCCAGTATGAGATCACCAATTACAATCTCCTCAAGCCCGAGCACTTCATTCAATTTATCTGTTTCTGCACATACCGTACCGTTGAAAAAGTCAATCCAGACACTTGAGTCTACCAAAATCACTTTTTAGTTCTCATTTCATCCAGGTCACCCTCCCACTTGAGCTTACCTCTAAGCGCACGAATAGACGCCTGTTTATTCAGCTTAATCAACGCCTTAAGGCCCAGCTCAACAGCCTCTTTTTTGGTGCTTAAACCAGTTGCTTTTAATGCATCAGCCATCAAGTTATCATCAATTTCAATATTAGTTCTCATTCCAGCCACCAGCGTGTATAACAAAGCAAATGTGTACACACTATAACAACAATACACATGACAAGTCAATTAACGCTGACCAGTTTGACACGCCACGCCGCTATCGCTCAGCTCTGTGTAAAACCGGCAAGTTATTGAAACGTTAAAGCCACTCCTACAAACAAAAACCTCTGCGACTCCGCGCCT
>JALUTJ010000378.1 GCA_027057985.1 Chromatiales bacterium | reverse complement strand
ACCTGCAGACTGCGGCGGCATAAGCATTAAACCTTTATTTTCCCGCCCTTTGGGGCGGCAATAACAAACAGAACAGTAAAAAACGATGGCAAATAATTTTCAATTTTTACAAGTAAACCGCACCGATCCGGCAAAGAAAAAAGCTGAAGAACGCATAAAGGAATACCGTGAAATTTATGCCAGCTTCGATGCCAGCATGGCAGCGGAACAGGCGGATCGTTGTCTTGCCTGTGGCAACCCCTATTGTGAATGGCGCTGCCCGGTACACAACTATATTCCCAACTGGCTGAAGCTGGTTGCCGAAGGTAATGTGCAGGAGGCGGCTGAACTGTCACACCGCACTAACAGCCTGCCGGAAATCTGTGGTCGTGTTTGCCCCCAGGATCGCCTCTGTGAAGGCTCCTGTACCCTGAATGATGGTTTTGGCGCGGTTACCATTGGTGCAATTGAAAAATATATTTCCGATACCGCTTTCAGTGAAGGCTGGAAGCCGGATATGTCAAAAGTTCAGGATAGTGGTAAAAAGGTTGCCGTGATTGGTGCCGGTCCGGCCGGACTCGGTTGTGCCGATGTCCTGACCCGTAATGGTGTCAATGTCACTGTTTACGATCGTCACCCTGAAATTGGTGGCCTGCTAACCTTTGGTATTCCCGAGTTCAAGCTGGAAAAAGAAGTGGTGCAGCGCCGCCGTAAAATCTTTGAAGACATGGGCATGACCTTCAAACTGAATACCGAGGTCGGCAAGGATATCGCTTTTAAGGATATTCTCGACCAGTACGATGCCGTGTTCCTGGGCATGGGGACTTATAACTATATGAAGGCCGGTATTCCGGGTGAAGATAACCCCGGTGTCTATGCCGCGCTGGATTTTCTGATTTCAAACGTCAATCACTGCCATAACTTTGAAAAAGATCCGGCGGACTATATCAGCATGCAGGGTAAGCATGTGGTCGTTCTCGGTGGTGGTGATACCGCGATGGACTGTAACCGTACCTCGATCCGCCAGGGTGCAGCCTCGGTGACCTGTGCCTATCGTCGTGATGAAGCCAATATGCCCGGCTCAAAACGTGAAGTTCAGAATGCCAAAGAAGAAGGCGTGCAGTTCATGTGGAACCGCCAGCCGGTAGAAATCGTCGGTAATGGCCGGGTTGAAGGTGTTAAGGTGGTGACCACACAACTCGGTGAACCAGATGAACGCGGTCGCCGTCGCCCTGAACCGGTAGCGGGTTCAGAAGAAATCATTATGGCCGATGCCGTGATCATCGCCTTTGGCTTCCGCCCCAGTCCGGCCGACTGGTTCAGTGACTTCAACCTTGAGCTCGATGAACGTGGCCGAGTCAAGGCACCACTGGAACAGGAATTCAAATACCAGACCAGCAATCCGAAGATCTTCTCCGGTGGTGACATGGTACGCGGCTCTGATCTGGTGGTTACCGCTGTCTATGAAGGTCGTCAGGCTGCCGAAGGCATTCTCGATTACCTTGAAATCTGATAATTAAATACAAAGGTCGCGGAGGCACAAAAGACGCAAAGAAAATCGTTAAGTGATATTCATCTCTTTGCGTTCTCTGTGTCTTGCGGTTCTCTGCGTTTAAAACGCTTATGACTGACTTGAAAAACGATCGTTTCTTACGCGCCCTGTTAAAACAGCCTGTTGATGCAACACCGGTATGGATGATGCGCCAGGCGGGCCGCTACCTGCCAGAATATAAAGCCACCCGCGCCAGGGCCGGTGACTTTATGACCCTGTGCAAGACCCCGGAGCTGGCAACCGAAGTGACTATTCAGCCACTGGATCGTTTTGACCTTGATGCCGCTATTTTATTTTCCGATATCCTCACCGTGCCGGATGCCATGGGGCTCGGTCTGTACTTTGCCGAGGGTGAAGGCCCACGTTTTCATCGCCCGGTACGCAGCAAGGCTGATATTGAAAAACTCTTTACCCCGGCCATGGATGAAGAACTCGGTTACGTCATGGCCGCAGTCAGTATGATCCGACGTGAACTCGATGGTCGTGTACCTTTAATCGGTTTTACCGGCAGCCCCTGGACCCTGGCTACCTATATGGTTGAAGGCAGCAGTTCCAAAGAATACGCCAAAGTCAAAGGCATGCTCTATGATCAGCCTGCACTGATGCACATGCTACTGGATAAACTCGCTGATACCATTATTGATTACCTTAACGCACAGATCGAACATGGCGCACAGGCGGTGATGATTTTCGATACCTGGGGCGGCGTCTTAACAACACGTGACTACAGTGAATTCTCATTACGCTATATGCAGAAAATTATCGACGGCCTGATCCGTGAAAACGAGGGCCGCAAGGTACCGGTGATCATGTTCAGCAAGGGCGGTTGCCAGTGGCTTGAAGCCCAGGCCGATGCGGGTGCCGATGCGCTGGGACTGGACTGGACCCTGGATATTGGCCGTGCCCGTGAACGTGTTGGTGACAAGGTTGCGCTACAGGGCAATATGGATCCCTGCGTGCTGTATGCCTCGCCGGATCGTATTCGTGAAGAAGTGGCCAGTATACTGGCAAGCTATGGTAATGGCAGTGGACATGTCTTTAACCTCGGCCATGGTATTCACCAGTTCGTTGATCCGGAACATGCCAAAGTCTTTATCGATGCCGTGCACGAACTGAGTGCGCCCTATCACAGGGACTGATATGAAAAAAAGCGGCCACCTGAGAAAAATGGTAACCGAACTGCAGGATCCGGTTCAGTACCAGCTGCCACTGGATGATGAGCTTGTTGCACTGAATCCTTATATTGGTAAACCCATCCGCATCGAGTACCAGGGTGAAATTCACTGTATCGAGTGCGCGCGTAAAACCAGCAAGTCCTATAACCAGGGCTTCTGTTATCCCTGCTTCCAGTCGCTGGCCAAATGCGACATGTGCATTATGAAGCCGGAAACCTGTCACTACTTTGAGGGCACCTGCCGCGAACCGGAATGGGGCGAAACCCATTGCCTGCAGGATCATTATGTTTACCTTGCCAACTCATCCGGCATCAAGGTAGGTATAACCCGAGGCACGCAAATCCCAACACGCTGGATC
>JALUTJ010000377.1 GCA_027057985.1 Chromatiales bacterium | reverse complement strand
GAAAGTGGTTGTGGCAAGGAAGTGCTGGCACGTTATATTCATAATCATTCTTCACGCGCAGAGGGACCTTTTGTCGCAATTAACTGCGCTGCAATACCGGATAATATGCTTGAAGCTACCCTGTTCGGTTATGAAAAGGGGGCTTATACCGGCGCTTATAAAGCCAGCCCCGGCAAGTTTGAACTCGCTCAGGGCGGCACGCTGTTACTGGATGAAATCTCCGAGATGGATATCGGTCTGCAGGCCAAGTTACTGCGGGTATTGCAGGAAAAGGAAGTGGAACGACTTGGTGGTAACAAGTTGATTGAACTCGATGTGCGGGTACTGGCGACTTCCAACCGGGATATGAAGCAGGTCGTGGCCGATGGTAAATTTCGTGAAGATCTGTATTACCGTCTTAATGTCTTCCCTCTGCATATCCTGCCTTTAAGTGAACGTCCGGATGATATTCTGCCATTATGTCGTCGCCTGCTTGAAGTGCATGCACTGAACCAGCACAAGGCTATTCCGAGCTTTAGCGCTGAAGCGGAGCAAAAGCTGCTGGATTATGACTGGCCGGGTAATGTACGTGAGCTGGACAATGTAATGCAGCGTGCACTTATTCTACAAAGTGGTGACGAGGTAACGGAAAACGATATTCACTTTGAAGCTGCCGCGAAACCGCGTTCGGCGCTGAAAGTGGTCGAAGCAGAGCAAGCCGAGGTGGCTGAAGTTGAAGCCGCAGCAGATTCACTCAATGCCGATCTCAAGCAGCAGGAATGGAACCTGATTCTCAGTGCTATCAAGGCGGCCAAGGGCAGTCGCAAGATGACGGCCGAGAAGCTGGGGATCAGTCAGCGTACCTTGCGCTACAAGCTGGCACGGATGCGGGATGCCGGCATCCAGGTACCGGAAGCCGGAGGCAGTGCCTCCTTTGGATAAGGTGGCCTGAAAACTGCATGACAGTAAATCAGTATTAACAGAATGACCAGACTCTGACACTAACAGGGGTAACGAGCAATGAATAATACGATTAATCCAGACACGCTATTGATGCAAATGCGCGCCATGGCCGCGCAGGCACAGGGTAAAACCAGCCAGGGCAGCGAAGCGACGGAACAGGTGGATTTTTCCCAGTTGCTAAAGCAGTCGGTGGACAAGGTCAATGAAAGCCAGATGGACGCCAAAAAACTGGCGGATGCTTTCCAGGCGGGTGATCCCAATGTGCAGGTTTCTGAAGTCATGGTGGCACTGCAAAAGTCCAGTGTTTCCTTCCAGGCCATGTTGCAGGTCAGGAATAAACTGGTCAGTGCCTATCAGGAAATTATGAATATGCAGGTTTGATTTTCTGCTCTTTGTGAATAAATGATATAAATTGAGATAAGGTATAGAAATAATGGACCTGGTTAAAGCAGAAAATGTCACTGTCCCTTTTCAGGGTATGTCCTCGCTTCCCGTATTACGACAGCTTGGCCTATTGATCGGGCTGGCTGCCAGTATTGCACTGGGCATTGCCATTGTACTGTGGATGCGAACGCCCAATTATACTGTGCTGCCGGGGCAGTTAAGCGGGCAAAGTATGAATGATGTTATTTCGGTTCTGGAACGCAATCACATTCGTTATAACATCGATCCCTCATCCGGTACCCTGATGGTTGAATCATCGAAACTCAATGAGGCTAAACTCAAGCTGGCAGCAGAAAATCTGAGTCTGAAAAATGGCGTTGGTTTTGAAATCGTTGAAAAAGATCAGGGTTTTGGCACCAGTTCATTCCTACAGAAAGCACGCTACCAGCGCGCACTGGAAGGCGAGCTGGCACGTACCATTACCGCTATGCGCGCAGTACAGTCAGCTCGCGTACATCTTGCTATTCCCAGGGAATCTGCTTTCGTACGCAGCAAGAAGGATGCCTCGGCCTCTGTTTTTGTGAATTTGATACCGGGGCAAACACTGGATAAAAATCAGATCGCGGCGATCACGAACCTGGTGGCATCCAGCATCGCCAATCTCAAATCCAGTAATGTCACGATTGTTGACGACAAGGGACGCTTACTGTCAACTCCTGAAGCCTCAAACCTGATGGGGCTGACCAGCACCCAGCTCGATTATACGCGGAATATCGAAGAAACTTATGTAGAACGAATTGAACGTATGCTGACACCGATCGTCGGTGTCGGCAATGTACGTGCGCAGGTAACGGCAGAAATCGATTTTACCCAGACCGAATCAACCCAGGAACAGTTTAACCCGGATCTGCCTGCGGTTAGAAGTGAACAAAGTACCGAGGAACAGTCACAGGGTTCTGCCGTGGGTGGTATTCCCGGAGCCCTGAGCAACCAGCCACCACCCGCCGCCACAGCGCCGCAGCAGGCAAACCAGGCACAGACCGGGACAACCCAGCAAAGTGGGCCTACTCGTAGCAGTAAACGGGTGATCAGAAATTTTGAACTGGATAAAACCATTAGTCATACCCGCAACCGAGCCGGTAGCATCAAGCACCTGTCAGTGGCAGTAGTGCTGGATAACAAGAAAGTTGTTGTTCCTGCCACAGAAGAAGGTGCAGAGCCGGAAGTGAAAAGTATGCCCTATACCCAGCAGGAACTGGCTCGTATTCGCTCACTGGTGGAAGAAACCGTAGGTTTCAGCACACTGCGCGGTGATTCGGTCAATGTTATCAATGTGCCCTTTACCCCGGTTGAGTTTGAACCTGTGCCAGAAGCCCCAATCTATGAAAAGCCCTGGGTATGGGACCTGGTGAAACAGGTACTGGGTGCGCTGGCGGTACTGTTTGTTATCTTTGGTGTGCTCAAACCGGCTATGCGTAATCTCGCTACCCGTCCACCGGTGGTAAAAAATATTACCGAGGAAGGTGAAGAACTCGATGAAGATCAGCTAAGCTTGAGTGGTGGCGAGGAGCAGAAACGACTGGAAAAAGTTGCCAGCTATGAAGAGAACCTGCAACTGGCGCAGAGCCTGGCCGCGCAGGAACCCAAGCGCGTGGTGCAGGTAGTCAAGAACTGGATGAACGAGTAATCAAGCAGAGCATCTATGGCAGAAGAAGAAGCAACAACACAGAAAACCTTTACCGGTCTTGAGAAAGCCGCCATTCTGTTACGTAGTCTGGGAGACAAGGAA
>JALUTJ010000376.1:13304-23885 GCA_027057985.1 Chromatiales bacterium | reverse complement strand
CCTGGATGACGACATGCGGGCCTATCCAGCTGCCGGCATCGATTTCTACATCAGCACCAATAATACTATAGGCACCGACTTCAACCGAGTCATGCAGCTTAGCAGCGGGATCGATAATCGCGGTTGGATGAATCACGGTCGTTGCTAATAATCGTTTAGATCATTTCACGTTCAGCACACATCAGTTCTGCGCTGCACACGACTTTGCCATCAACCGAGGCCTTACCGTTAAATTTCCAGATGCCACGTTTTTCTTTTACGAAATCAACGTGCAGCACCAGCTGATCACCGGGTTCAACCGGTTGCTTGAAACGGGCATTATCAATACCAACAAAATAGTATAGTGAGTTTTCATCCGGAATCTTGTCCACGGTTCTAAAAGCAAGAATACCGGTTGCCTGTGCCAGTGCTTCAAGGATAAGTACACCCGGCATCACTGGCCGACGAGGGAAATGGCCAGTAAAGAAAGGTTCGTTAAAAGTAACATTCTTGTAGCCGGTTAAAGATTCACCTGGATTACATTCGGTGACCCTGTCAATCAGCAAAAAAGGATAACGATGGGGCAAATGTTGCAGGATTTCATGAATATCAAGCTGTTTCACAAGGATTCCTCTAAAAATTATTTTTCTTCGCCAGGCTCATTATTGCCGGAGAGTTGTTTTTGTAACAGGTTTAGTCGCCTGGCCATATCATCCAGCTGTTTGAAGCGGATTGTATTTTTACGCCACTGTTTATTCAGTTCCAGCGGTGTTCCTGCCGAATAAACCCCGGCTTTTCGAATCGAGCCGCTCACCAGGGACTTGGCAGTAACCGTGACATTATCGCAAATCTCAAGGTGACCAACGATACCAACCATACCGCCTATTCTACAGTGTTTTCCGATTTTTGTACTGCCCGCAATTGCCGTGGCACCGGCAATTGCCGTATGTGCGCCAATAATCACGTTATGCGCGACCTGAATCTGGTTATCAAGTTTAACATTTTCCCCGATAATTGTATCTTCTATCGCCCCACGATCGATGGTGGTATTAGCGCCTATTTCGACATCATCACCGATTTGTACCGCGCCAAGCTGTGGTACCTTGATCCAGCGCCCATTATCCATGGCCTGGCCAAAGCCATCCGCACCGATTACCACACCAGGATGTATCAGTACATTGGCGCCGATTATACAATCATGGGCAATGGTGACATTAGCGACCAGTTCGGTGTTGGCCGATATTTTAACACCACGCTGTATTACACAGCCCGGCCCGATACGAACGCCATCAGCAATCTCAACATCATCTTCTATCACCACATGTGCCGCAATACTTGCCTTGTTGCTAACCTCAGCAGTTTCGGCGATGACAGCCGTTTTATCGATACCTGCAGAATACTCGGGTGCCGGTGATAACAGGGCGGCAATCTTTGCATAGGCAGCATAGGGGTTGTCACTTATCAGCACATTACCGGGACTGTTATCTGCCTCTGCCGGATGTATGATAACTGCACCTGCCTGCGTATCGGCCAGTTGTTTTCGATAAGAAGGATTGGTTAAAAAGCTAATCTGTTTGTTATTGGCGTTTTGCAGCGTGGCAACACTTTCAATAATAACTGAAGCATCGCCCTGCACGGTACCTGAGACATGTTCTGCTAATTCACCCAGTGTATAACTCACTGGCCCACCCTGCTTTATCAAAAATGTTACTGTTATTTTTTATTGAGTCGTTGTTCTTCTTTATACATCTTGCGCAGGCGTTCAAGGACATGTGGTGTAATATCCACCTGCTTGCTGGCATAGATGACACTTTCATTTAAAATAATGTCGTAATTCTGCTCTTTGGCCAGCGCAAGGATGGTATCAAGTACCAGTTTCTGCAGCTTGCCAATTTCTTCGTTCCTGCGAAAATTAAAATCTTCGGTAAATTCTTCACGCGCCCTTTTTACATCGCGCTTGCGTGCAACGATTTCCCGCTCACGTTTTTTTCTTGTGGCTTCGCTAAGAATGGCCGAATCCTTCGCCAGCTTTTCTTCGAGTAATTTAATTGATTTCTGTAATTCCACGATTTTTGCATCACGAGGTGCAAATTCACTTTCCAGTTTTTCCCGGGCATTTTCAGACTGTGGTGCTTCTTTAAGTAACTGAGCCGTGTTTACGATACCAATACGGGTTTCTGCAGCATGTGCAGGAGCAAGCGCAACAAGTAAAAGAAAAAAGAAGCTGTAGATATTTTTTTTCAGTAACAAGATACTTACCCTTTTTTAAAATGGTGATCCCAGACTGAACTGGAATTGTGCTGTTGAATCACCCGGCTGCTTGTTCAATGGCTCTGCCAGGGTGAAGCGCATCGCACCCACCGGAGTTATCCAGATAAAAGCAACCCCTGCCGTATAACGAAGTTCACCCAGGTTAATCGAGCTACTATCCGTGAACACGTAACCGCCATCTACAAACAGGCTCAGGCGGGTTGAATCGCTTTTTTCCGCAAACGGATTGGGCAAAATCAGGTCCATATTGGCCAGCATTTTCACCGTACCACCGGTTGGGTCATTTGTTACACTGTCTTTTGGTCCCACGCTGTTGGCATCATAACCCCGTAGCGAGGTGCTGCCACCCAGGAAGTAATTTTTGTACACCGGATAGCCTAACACGCCATTCTGGGAAAAACCGTAACCCAGGTTCAGATTCACTGCGAGCGTGGTCTCTTTAGCCAGTGTAAAGTAGTTCACCTGGCGATAATCCAGTTTATAGTACTCCAAATCGCCTCCCGGTACAGCAATTTCTGCTCCAAGACTGCTATAGGAGCCCTTGGTCGGGAAAATCCGGCGATTGCGGCTGTCATACGACATACTGATATAAAGTGGGAATGTGGTATTAGTATCTCCATTAGCCGCAATAAAATCAAGGATATTCTGGGAGGTCGAGGTACCCGTGGTTATGCGGGTATTATCAAAGCGTAAGCCCCAGCGGTAGCTGGTATATTCCGAGATTGGCACGCCGTAAGACAACTCGGCGAGATAGGTATCGGTGCTGTAGTTCGTAATCAGGGCGGCCGAGGCATCAACATTGCGGTAACTCAGGCTAATATTGCGACTTACACCATCCTTCGTGTAGTACGGATCGAAGTAATTAAAGCTATAGGTCTTGGTAACAGTACTGTTATCAAGATTTATACTGACCCGCTTACCGGTACCAAGGAAATTGTCCTGTGTTACCGACAGGTTCACCACTGGCCCCTGGGTATCGGAATATCCCAGTCCTGCCTGTAAGCTACCAGTTGGACGCTCTGTCACATCGTAATTCAGGTTTACTTCATCCAGGCTGCCCGGTACCCGTTCAGTTTTTACATTGACCGAACCAAAGAAGCCCAGACGATCCAGGCGTGTCTTGGAACGTGATACATGTTTAGTTGACAGCCAGTCACCTTCAAGCTGACGCAATTCACGGCGAATAACCTTGTCCTGTGTTTTCAGGTTTCCAGAAATATTTATCTTTCTGACATAAACACGACGACCGGGATCAACAAAGAATGTCATGGCAACGGTTTTAGAATCCTTGTCGACATCTGGCACCATGTTGACATTGGCAAAGGCATAACCATTTTCTGCCAGCAGATCATTGATTC
Organism: Chromatiales bacterium; assembly: GCA_027057985.1. Lineage (GTDB taxonomy): Bacteria > Pseudomonadota > Gammaproteobacteria > UBA6429 > Thiohalophilaceae > JAGLTQ01. The sequence goes on along the minus strand of JALUTJ010000376.1, from coordinate 20,277 downwards.
TCTTTGTACTATCAACAACCTTACGTCGGGAAAAAGTTTCACCCTGCTTAATACTAATCAGTGAAGCCAGCTTTTTCTCTGGTAGTATCAGATCACCAGCCAGTTTCACATTACGAACCGTGTAGCGTTCTCCTTCCTTGATATTCACCGTTACATAAACACTTTCACGCTCCGGACCAAGTGATACCTGGGTAGATTCAATATCAAAACTTAGAAAACCATGATCAAGGTAAAATGTTTTCAGTTTTTCAAGATCAGCTGCGAGCTGTTGTTTCTTATAACTATTACGTGAACCAAAGAAGGAAATTTCTGCAAGAGAAATTTGTGCCAATAACTCCTTGTCGGAAAACTTTTTATTACCAATAATATTAACCGCGTAAATTTCTGCTGATTTCCCTTCTGCAAGTTTAATCGTAATATCAACCCGGTTACGTTCCAGTTGGGTTTGCTGTACATCAATTTTTACATTGTACTTACCCATACTGTAATACTGGCGTTGTAATTCCAGCTTCAGTCCTTCAAAAATTGAACGGTTGAAAACCTGGCCTTTTACCAGGCCAATCTGCTTGAAAGCTTCATCCAGTTGATCCCTGGAAATTGCATCATACCCCTGAATATCGATATTATTGATAGCGGGCCTTTCTGCTACGAAAATAACCAGTACATCCCCTTCTCTTTCAAGTTGTATATCCTTGAAAAAGCCGGTTTTATAAAGCGTCTTGATAGCATCAATGACCTTTGACTCATTGATTTTATCGCCTGGTTTTACCGAAAGGTAATTAAATACGGTACCGATAGAAATACGCTGTAATCCTTCCAGGCGAATATCCTTTGCTACAAAAGGTTCAAAGGCAAATGCTGAACGGGCCAGTGCCAGGAAAAGAATCAAAAAAGAGAAATATTTCATAAACCCCAATACTATATTGTTATATCAACCAAAAACGCGAACAAGATCATTATACAACGCCACGGCCATCAAAGAGAATAAAAGTACCAGGCCAACCTGGCTGGCAGTTTCCTGGGTTTCATCACTCAGTGGTTTTCTGCGTATTATTTCTATTATATAAAAGACCAGGTGGCCACCATCGAGCACCGGAACTGGCAGCAGGTTTAGTATTCCCAGGCTAATACTCACCAGGGCGAGAAAATCAAGAAAACGAGCCAGCCCTGCACTGGCAGAATAACCCGCATAGCGAGCGATACTTACCGGGCCACTCAGACTCTTGATCGACATTTCACCGGTAAATATCCGGCCCAGCATTTTCAGTGTCAGCGCGGTGTAATCCGCCGTTTTACCCATTGCAACCGGAAAGGCCTCGGTAAAACCATAACGGTGCATTACCTTCATTTCTTCTGGGTAGGGTGCGATAGCTTTAGCGGCAAGACCAATACGCCCTATTTCTTTACCTTTATAACTTATTTTATCGGGAGTGACTTTTAGTAGAACAGCTCTACCCTGACGTAATACTTCAATCTCCAGTGTCTGAGCAGGTTTTGCCGTCACCGTTTCAACCACTTCTACCCAGTCATTGACTTTTTTATGCTGTATCGAAACGATAATATCATCTTTTTTAAAGCCTGCCCGTGCAGCCGGTGAATTTTCAACCACGGTCCCCACAACCGGTGCCACGTGTGGCCGCCATGGTTTCATCCCCAGTTGTTTGAATAACTGTTCAACCTTGATTTCACCCGTCTGCGAAGAAAAATCCAGGCTACGTGTGAGTTTTCTGCCCTGATTGTCCACCAGTTCAATTTTTGCCTGAGATCGATCGACAACCGCGGCGATCAGGTCCTGTACCGCGACATCCCATATAGGTGTTGGATGCTGGTTAATGGCCACGATTTCATAGCCGGCTTTCAAACCTGCCCGGGCCGCGACACTGCCATCCTCGACATTACCAATAACCGGCTTGATACCGGATACACCGATCACGAACATCAGCCAGTAAGCGACAATAGCAAACAGAAAATTGAATATCGGCCCGGCAGCAACAATCGCGAAACGTTTCCAGACAGGCTGTGAGGTAAATTCCCGTTGCTGTTCTTTTTCATCCACCTCGGTCTCACGTCGATCCAGCATTTTTACATAGCCACCCAGGGGCCAGCGGGCAATACAGAACTCGGTCTGATCTACGCCAAAACGCTTTATCCAGATGGGTTTACCAAAACCAATCGAAAAACGCAGGATCTTGACGCCCAGTTTTTTCGCGACAATGAAATGCCCATACTCGTGAATCGCGACCAGGATACTGATGGCAACGATAAAAGACAGTAATGTAGTTAAAAATGACATCATACGGCTTTATCAGACTCGTGACTTTATAATTTGTTCCGCAGTTTCACGTGCAGCCATATCATCTGCAATAATATCATCCAGTGTAGTCGCAGCACGACTCTGGCGCTGATGCAATGTTTCTTCAATAACCAGTGGAATATCGGTAAAAGCAAGTTCTTCATCCAGAAACGAGGCAACAGCGACTTCATTGGCAGCATTGAGAATTGCCGGTGCTGTCCCCCCTGTACGAATGGCCTCTTCGGCCAGGCGCAGACAGGGAAAACGTTGATAGTCGGGCTTTTCAAACTCAAGCTGCTGCATATTGAAAAAATCCAGCATCTCCACGCCAGAATCGATGCGTTCTGGCCAGGCCAGTGCATGAGCTATCGGTGTACGCATATCGGGCTGGCCAAGCTGAGCCAGTACCGACCCATCGATATATTGCACCATGGAATGAATAATACTCTGGGGATGCACCACGATCTGAATATGATCCGGATCGGTATCGAATAACCAGCAGGCCTCGATAAGCTCCAGCCCCTTGTTCATCATGGTTGCAGAATCAACCGAGATTTTACGCCCCATGCTCCAGTTAGGATGGGCACAGGCCTGATCCGGGGTAACACCTGAGAGCTCTGACAGGCTACGCTGGCGAAATGGCCCCCCTGATCCGGTTAAAAGAATTTTTGCAATTCCAGCCTGCTGCAGCGATTCATAATGCTCCGGCATGGATTGAAATATGGCATTGTGCTCGCTATCGATAGGTAGCAGCTCGGCATTATTCTTTTTCACTTCATCCATAAATAACTGGCCACTCATCACCAGCGCTTCCTTGTTGGCCAGCAATACCCGCTTGCCGTGTCTTGCTGCTGCCAGCGTTGATTTTAACCCCGCCGCACCAACAATGGCCGCCATAACGATATCAACCTGCTCCAGGCTGGCAATGGTCTCAAGTGCTTCGCTTCCGGCCAGTACTTCAATATCAACAGCATCATGACTCAGCTTTGCCTTCAACTGTTCCGCACTCGCTGCATCAGACATAACCGCGTACTCAGGCTTAAAACGCAGGCACTGTTGATAGAGACGATCGACCTGGCGATGTGCAGAAAGAGCGACAACCCGGTAATCATTCTGATACCGTGAAATAACATCCAGCGTATTGACACCGATGGAACCGGTCGCACCTAAAATTACAATGCCCTTCACCCGAGTACCTCCATCAGCCATAGACCGGAAAGGAATACCGGGAAAGCCGCCATCAGGCTGTCAATACGATCGAGTATGCCACCATGCCCGGGTAATAACCTGCCACTATCTTTAATACCAACCATACGTTTAAACATGCTTTCGGAAAGATCACCGACTACCGAGAAAATAACGGTCAACAGGCTAAGCAGGATAAATAAAACGGACTGACTCGAAGTGATACCAAGTATTTCCAGCGCGAACAGGGAAACAATAAATGAAGAAAGTAAACCACCAACAACTCCTTCCCAGGTTTTACCCGGGCTGACATTTGGCATCAACTTGTTTTTACCCAGCGCTCTGCCAGCAAAGTATGCACCACTGTCTGCAACCCAGATCAGGATCAGGACATAAAATACATAAGGAACACCATATGCCGGGTTTTCTCGCAGGCCAGTCATTGAAACCAGCGTCGCTGCCAGTAGCAGGATACCAATAATACTTTTCATCATTCTATTCTGCATGATGTGCTTTTTAGCAAAAGGAAACTGCCGTAGTAAAATCAGGCAGGTAAACCACCAGAGCAGCGAAAGATAGATAATTATCTCATTGATAGCGGCATCGTGCAGGTAAACCAGCATGGAAAAAGTGGCAGTAGCAATCACTGTAAAAAGGATACGTCGAGCCGGTGATGACCAGGCAGCAAAGCGAGCCCATTCACTGGCACCCACCACGGTAAGCAGGAGGATAAAAAGTGCAAAGTAATTATCCGCTAAAGCATAAAACGCCCACAGCACGAGTGGGCCAATGAGTAAAGCAGTGAACAGTCGGGTTTTAAGCATTCTTCATTTTCTCAATCTGTTCACCGGTATGGCCAAAGCGGCGTTGTCTTCCCGCAAATGATTCAAGTGCTGCCTCGAATGCCTGCCTGTCGAAGTCTGGCCACAGGATATCGGTAAAATAGAGTTCCGTATAAGCCAATTGCCAGATCAGGAAATTACTGATGCGCTGTTCACCACCGGTGCGAATAAAAAGATCCGGATCCGGCAGGTCACTCATACTCAGGTTCTGCCTGATTAAATCGGCACTGACATCATCTGCTGCAAGCTTGCCAGCTTCAACCTCGTGTGCCAGCTTCTTCACCGACTGGGTAATATCCCATTGACCGCCATAGTTTGCCGCGATATTAAGCACCAGGGTGTCGTTGTCACGAGTCAGCGCTTCCGACTTTTCGATCTGCGCCTGAATTTTTTCATCGAACGCCGTGGTATCACCAACAATTCTCAACTGCACCCCGTTCTTATGCAGCTTTTTTACTTCACGTTGCAGCGCAGCAAGGAACAGGCTCATTAAAAGACTGACTTCTTTTTGCGGACGTCGCCAGTTTTCACTGGAAAAGGCAAACAGGGTCAGCACCTGGATTCCTTTTTCTACACAGCTACGTATGATTTCACGTACAGTCTCGACACCGGCTTTATGCCCGGCAATGCGAGGTTTGCCTTTTCTCTCTGCCCAGCGGCCATTGCCATCCATAATAATCGCAACGTGTTCAGGAACTTCACTGGTCAGGGAACGGCTTAACGGAACACTGTTATCATTTTTATTGTCAGTCATTAATGCAAATCATTCTTCAGATATAAAAATTTCTATTATCAGATTTCCATTAAATCTTTTTCTTTAACCGCCAGAGCTTCATCAACCTGCTTCACGTACTTGTCCGTAATTTTCTGAATTTCATCCTGAGCCTGACGTTCTTCATCTTCAGTAATCTCTTTTTCTTTTAGTAACTGTTTAACATCACTTAATACATCACGGCGAATATTGCGGATGGCAACCTTGGCGCCCTCTCCTTCTGCACGAACCACTTTAATCATGTCCTTGCGGCGTTCCTCTGTTAGCGGCGGTAAGGGAATACGAATCAGGTCACCAGTACTGGCGGGGTTCAGACCCATATCAGAATTCATAATGGCTTTCTCAATCGCCTGAACCATTGGTTTTTCCCATGGTGATACACCAAGCGTGCGCGAATCAATCACCGTAATATTTGAAACCTGACTAAGTGGTACTTCAGAACCATAATATTCAACAGTAATATGATCGAGCAAACTGGTATGAGCACGCCCGGTTCGCAATTTGGTTAAATCATTTTTTAATGATGCAACACTCTTACCCATTCGGGTTTCGGCATCCTGTTTTAATTCATCAATCATTTTTTGCTTTCCGTTCTGTTACTGTTAATGCTTGTGTTTCTTTTCAACAATGGTGCCTTCATTTTCACCATGCACGACACGCATCAGGGCACCTTCTGATGACATGTTATAAACCACAACAGGAATATCATTGTCTCGACAAAGTACGATCGCGGTAGTATCCATGACACCCAGTTTTTCTTCTATGACCTGGTCATACTCAAGATGATCGTATTTCTGTGCCGATGGATCTTTTTTCGGATCAGCCGAGTAAACGCCATCGACATTGGTTCCTTTGATGACCACGTCACAATTTACTTCGATACCGCGCAGACTGGCAGCAGTATCCGTAGTAAAAAACGGGTTACCCGTCCCTGCCGCAAAAATAACTACTCGGCCTTTTTCCAGATGACGCACAGCTCGACGACGAATATAATCTTCGCAGACATTATGAATCGACAGGGCTGACATCACCCTTACTTTCATACCATGGCGTTCCAGGCCATCCTGCAGAGCCAGGGCGTTGATTACGGTTGCCAGCATTCCCATCTGGTCGGCCGAAACCCGCTCCATACCACTGGCAGAAAGGCTGACTCCACGAAAGATATTGCCGCCACCGATGACCATTGCCACCTGGATTCCATTATCAACCAGTTCTTTCACTTCTGCCGCGATGCGGGTGATAACCGCCGGGTCAATACCGAAGTCTTTGTCCCCCATTAGTGCTTCGCCGCTGAGTTTGAGCAGGATACGTTGATAACGAAATTTACTGGCCATATTCTTTCCCGTTGTTACTGGTTCTACTTTATTTATTATCTGTTACATCCGTGTTTTTTCGTCCTGAATAGCTGCTCCAGTTACCCATTCCATTAAAAAAATAAAGGTGTATTTAACTTTTCTATTAACAGAGCTCATTCAGCCATTGCCGATCAAGACACGCCGTAAATACATCCCTGTAGGCTCGTGGGCCGCTCTCCATGCGGCCCACGGTCTTGATCGACAACGGCTTTCGACCTTCTAAACTTTTCATTTACTTCTAAGGCGCAGGTATCTGGAACGCTAATTTTAGTATAATTCAATATATCAAAAAAATGGCCTCATTAGAGGCCATTTTTGAAGTGATATTAACCTTTGATTTGCGCCATTACTTCATCCGCAAAGTTTTCATCCTTCTTCTCGATGCCTTCGCCCACTTCAAAACGGATAAAACGTTTTACCGCGGCGTTATTGGCCTTGAGCAGCTGCTCAACAGTCTGGTCAGGATCTTTTACAAAAGGCTGACCCAGCAGGGTGACTTCCTTGAGGAACTTCTTCAGGCGTCCTT
>JALUTJ010000376.1:0-13294 GCA_027057985.1 Chromatiales bacterium | reverse complement strand
GATGATATTCTCTGGCTTACCACTTTCTGCTGCCTGGGCAGAGAAAATTTCACGTTCTTTTTCCAGTGCTTCAGCAGGAACATCTTCTTCAGCGACACAGACAGGACGGCTCGCTGCGATGTGCATGGCTAAATCACGACCCAGCTCCTGGTCACCACCTTCCAGCTCGACGATAACACCAATACGCTCACCATGCTTGTAGCTGGCAACATTATCGGCATTATCAATCATTTCGAAACGACGTACTGTGATATTTTCACCAATCTTTGCAACCAGTTGCTTACGACGATCTTCTACCGTGGTGCCATCGGCCAGTGGCAGTACCAGCAGTTCTTCCAGGGTCTTGGGCTTGTTCTTCATAACAGTGTCAGCAATCGCTTCAACAAACTCACGGAAATCATCACCTTTGGTGACGAAATCAGTTTCACTGTTTACTTCAAGAATCATTGCAGTCTTGCCATCTTCACTGGTTTCGATTGCAATCAGGCCTTCTGCGGCAACACGACCGGCTTTCTTGTCAGCCTTGGCCATTCCTGCCTTACGCATGCTTTCGATAGCGGCATCGATGTCGCCATTGGTTTCTGTCAGGAATTTTTTACATTCCATCATACCGGCGCCAGTACGTTCGCGTAGTTCTTTAACTAATGCAGCTGTAATTGCCATGTTTCTATCCTCTTAAATCTCTAAATTTGTAACCATGAATATCTGAAAAAGGGGGCGCAGGCCCCCTTATCATGCCTGGAGCAGGCTGTTTTTACTCTGCTTCGTCTTCAGCTTTTTTTACAGCTTTCTTTTTCGCAGCCTTTTTCTTCGCAGTTTTCTTTACAGCCTTTTCTTCGCCTTCAGTTGCTTCAGCATCAGCTTTCTTTGCAGTTTTCTTCTTTGCTGCTTTTTTCTTGCTGGCCTTTTTCTTTGCAACTTTTTCTACCGGCTCATCGGCTTCAACAAAGTCATCCTTGTTACCGGCAACAGGCTGTGGCACGGATTCACGACCAGTGATAACGGCATCTGCGATACCACGGGTATAAAGGCCGATGGCACGAATCGCATCATCATTACCAGGAATAACATAATCAATGTTGTCCGGGCTGTTGTTGGTATCAACGATACCGACAACCGGGATACCGAGCTTCACGGCTTCCTTAACGGCAATATCTTCGTGACCTACATCGATAACGAACATTGCATCAGGAATACCTTTCATGTCCTTGATACCACCAAAGCTGCGATCCAGCTTCTGTAGTTCACGGTTCAGGGTTAAAATTTCTTTCTTACTGCGACCTTCAATACCGCTTTCCATCATGCTTTCAAGTTCCTTGAGGCGACGGATAGACTGTCTTACGGTTTTGAAGTTGGTCAACATACCACCTAACCAGCGATGGTTAACGAAAGGCATGCCACAACGCTCTGCTTCTTCACGAATAATTTTAGATGCAGCACGCTTGGTGCCAACGAAAAGAATATTGCCACCTTTTGCAGCGACAGAACTGACGAAGTTCACTGCTTCTTTATATAAAGGCAGGGTCTTTTCCAGGTTGATGATATGGATCTTGTTACGATCACCGAAAATGTAATTACGCATTTTCGGGTTCCAGAAACGGGTTTGGTGGCCGAAATGTACGCCGGCCTCCAGCATTTCACGCATGCTGACTTCACTCATTTTGCTTCTCCTTGGGGTTAAGCCTCCACACACCCCATTAAGCCAACCGGTTTTTCAAAAAAACCAGCACCCGGACCAATGTGTCGGTGTGTGTGTGTCGTTAAATTAAAAGTTTGCCTTATTGGCGCGCGCTTTATACCATACTTGGCTTGCGGCAACAATCGCGATTAGGCAAACTCCTGAATTAATGTTGATTTTTCAGTCATTTGCCCGGTTTTAACCCTAAATTTTATCCAGGAACCCCTGTTTTATGTCAGTTATTATTAAAAACGCCGATCAAATCGAAAAAATGCGAGTCGCCGGCCGACTTGCCGCTGAAGTACTGGAAATGATCGAGCCCTACGTCAAGGTCGGGGTGACAACCAACGAGCTGGATAAAATCTGCCATGATTATATCGTCAATGAGCAGAAGGCCATCCCTGCCCCGCTCAACTACCATGGCTTCCCCAAGTCAATCTGTACCTCGGTGAACCAGGTCATCTGTCACGGCATTCCCAATGAAAAGCGCCTGAAAAACGGCGATATGATCAATATCGATATTACCGTGATCAAGGATGGTTACCATGGCGACACCAGCAAGATGTTTTTTGTTGGTGAACCCTCGATCCAGGCAAAGCGTGTTGCCCGCATCAGCTATGAATGTATGGTCAAAGGCATCGACGTAGTGAAACCCGGTGCGCATCTTGGTGATATCGGTGCCGTAATCCAGCAACATGCCGAGGCCAATAATTATTCGGTGGTGCAGGAATACTGCGGCCATGGTATTGGCGAAAAATTTCACGAAGAACCGCAGGTACTGCACTACGGCCAGGCCGGCACCGGGCTGGAGCTGCAGCCGGGCATGATTTTTACCATCGAGCCGATGATCAATGTCGGCAAACGCAATACCAAGCTGTTAAAAGATGGCTGGACCGTGGTCACCAAGGATCGCAGTCTTTCCGCGCAGTGGGAACATACCATCCTGGTGACCGAAACCGGGCATGAAATCCTGACCCTGCGCAAAGAGGAAACGATTTCATGAATGCAACAGCCCCTGCCCCGTTTATCGAGCGGGAGCTGTTCGACCCGGAGGCCTTTGAAGCCGCATTACAGCAAAACCCGCAGCAACCCCTCAGTATCTTCAAACAAACCCTGAAAAATGCCACCGAGATACTGACACAGCGCTTCAAGGCCGGTCGGGCTGCAACCGAGCTGGTACTGGCACGCGCCCATGTGGTCGATGCCCTGCTGATACGGGCCTGGAAACTGTATTTCCCTGAACAAAGCGATGATATCGCCCTGCTCGCCGTAGGTGGTTATGGCCGTGGTGAGCTTCACCCGGCCTCTGACGTCGATGTGCTGATCCTGCTCAGGGATGATGAACATCCACATAATGATGCCTTAAGCCAGTTCATCACCTTCCTCTGGGATATCGGGCTTGAGATCGGCCACAGCGTGCGAACCCTGGATGAGTGTGTCCGCGAGGCCACTGCAGATATTACCGTCGCCACCAATCTGCAGGAGGCACGCCTGCTTATCGGACCACAGTCACTGTTCGATGCGCAGCGTGAGCGTTGTGGTCCCAATAAAATCTGGCATGGCCCGGAGTTTTTTCAGGCCAAGCTGGATGAGCAGATCCAGCGTCACCAGAAATATCATGATACCGCCTATAATCTTGAACCAAATATCAAGGAAAGTCCGGGTGGGCTGCGTGATATCCAGGTGATCGGCTGGGTTGCGAAGCGACACTTTGGTTGTGACACCCTGCATGAACTGGTGGATCATCACTTTCTTACCGAGCAGGAATACAAAAGCCTGCATGAAGGCCAGGCCTTTCTCTGGAAGATTCGTTTTGGCCTGCATGTGCTGACCGGTCGACGTGAAGACAGGCTGTTATTTGACCATCAGCGTGTACTGGCAAAGCAGTTTGGCTACCGGGATGATCGCCATCACCTCGCGGTAGAAAACTTTATGAAGCAGTATTACCGCACCGTGATGGAACTGAGCCGTCTCAATGAAATGCTGTTGCAGTTATTCCAGGAAGAAATCCTGCTCAAGGATGACAATGCTGAGCCGGTAAAAATCAACAGCCGCTTCCAGGCTCGCAAGGGCTATATCGAAGTGACACATGAAAACGTCTTTAAGCGCTATCCCTTTGCCCTGTTGGAAATTTTCCTGATTCTTGAGCAGCATCCGGAACTCAAGGGGGTACGCGCCAATACCATTCGCCTGATTCGAGACCACCGTTACCTGATTAATGCCCAGTTCCGTTCAGACCTGCGTAACAAGTCGCTATTCATGGAAATCATGCGGCAGACCAGTGGCGTTACCCATGAACTACGACGCATGAACCTGTACGGTATACTCGCCGCCTATCTGCCGGTATTCGAAAAGATCGTCGGCCTGATGCAGCATGACCTTTTTCATGTTTATACCGTTGATGAACACACCCTTACCGTGATACGTAACCTGCGCCGTTATACCGTGCCAGAGTTTTATCACGAGTTTCCGCTCTGCAGCCATATTATGAACAATGTACCCAAGCAGGAAATCGTGCTGCTCGCCGGCCTGTTCCATGATATTGCCAAGGGACGTGGGGGAGATCATGCCGAACTCGGTGCTATCGATGCCTATGAATTTTGCCAGGCGCATGGTCTGAGCGAATTTGACAGCAACCTTGTCGCCTGGCTGGTACGCAATCACCTGGTGATGTCTTCCACCGCGCAGCGCAAGGATATTACCGATCCGGAAGTGGTACACGAGTTTGCCATGCAGATGGGTGACAAGATGCATCTTGATTACCTCTTTCTGCTGACAGTCTCCGATATCCGCGCTACCAGCCCATCGGTATGGAATACCTGGAAAGGCAGTCTATTACGTGAGCTTTATTCGGCAACCGAGGCCGCGTTCCGCCGCGGGCTGGAAAACCCGATGATGCTGTCTGAAAGAATCAATGACTATAAACGACAGGCGCGTGAACGCCTGCTGAATAAAAATATCAAAGAGGAAGCCTTTGCTCCGCTATGGGAAAACTTTGGTGATGAATATTTCAGTCGCTATACCCCGGATGAAATTTCCTGGCATACAGAAAATATTCTTGCTCATCACAACCCAGATGAACCACTGGTACTGGTGCGTGAACGTATCCAGGGCGATGGTACCGAAATCTTTATCCATACCCGTTATCAGGGCAAGCTATTCACCCTGATCACCAGCCTGATTGAACAGATGAATATGACGGTTATGGATGCCCGCGTCTTTACCTCGAAAGATAATTACACCCTGGATACATTCCTGGTGCTTGAAGCAGACGGTTCACTCATTACCGATGAGCATCGCATCACTGAACTCAGGGAAAAACTCACCGAGTATCTAAAGCAGCCGGATATCAATAATGTTGCTGTCAACAACAACATCACTCGTGCTGCAAAACACTTCAAGTTTCCGACCCAGGTCAGTTTTGAGGACAATGAAAATCAGAACCAGACCCTGATGAGAGTGATTGCCTATGACCGCCCGGGACTGTTGTCACAGGTTGGTTCTGCCATGCATGCCTGTGGCGTGTCACTGCATAAAGCAAAAATTGCCACCTATGGTGAGAAAGCAGAGGATATTTTCTTTATTACCGATGAAGATGGCAACACGGTAGATAATATCGAACAACGCCAGTGCCTGGTAAAAACCATTAGTGAAGGGCTTGATACTTAGACCTGTTCAATAAATTCCAGGGCGTTTCCATCCGGGTCACGACAGAACAGGGCCTTTCGTCCCGATTTACTTTTAGTAAATGTCATACCAAGTGCCTGTAAGCGCTTTTCGATTTCATCCAGCGAAGAAACAGCAAAGGCAAGATGCCGATCCCGACCACCATGCTCGGGCCGATGACTGTCTCTGTCCGGATCTTCCAGTTGCATCAGATGAATCTGCTGTTCGCCCGGCAGTGTTAACCATGCACCCGGGTATCCCAGATCAGGACGAGTGTTATCCATCGATAAAGACAAAATATCCTGGTAAAAACCCAGAGCCACATCGATATCCTGAACGATAAGACTGGCATGATGAAGTTTCAGAATCATTTTTTTACTCATTAGTGTGCCCTGTCATCAACCTGGCTGGTTGCAGTCAGGTATGCCGCCAGCACCACCATGCCACCACCAACCCACTCTCGCATTGTAATCACTTCATTTGTTAACAGTAATGATGATACTGCGCCCACCACGATCTCGAATAAAAGAATGACGGCAGATCGATGTACCGGCATATAACTGACACCAAAGACAACGGCAATATTCATCAACGTCATCACCAGAGCCCCCAATAACCAGGCACCAGCGATTACTGGTGCAGTAACCTGTAAGGGTATATCGCGGTACAGAATCATAATAAAGGCAATCAGTATTACCCCGAGCCAGCCGGTTGCGGTTTTTACCATAACCGTGGCCTGTTCCAGCTTATGGATCAGCACATTGGTTACCGCAAAGGCAACACCGGATGAGAGTGCCAGCCAGTCTGCACTATCCTGAGGAGCCGGAAAACCCAGCGAGGTGTTCCATAACATAATCACTGCGCCCACCATGGCAATGAGCAGAATCAAGTAGGAACGGGAGGATAGTTTTTCACCAAGAAACATCACCCCCAGCAGCGTGGCCCACAGGGGGGAAAGATAAAACAGTAACAGTACTCGAACCACGTTACCATCCAGCACCGCGAGGATAAAGGCGATATTGGTCCAGCCCGTCGCCAGTGCCATAAAGAAAAACAGCCACGGCTGCTGCTTCCATTCATGCCAGCCCCGCCATAAAACCGGGATCGCAACAACCAGTGTGCCACAGTACATCAATGCCGATGCCCATAAGCCGTTAAGCCCATTATCTTCCAGCAGGCGCAGTGGATACCAGATCAATCCCCACATGCTCGCGGCAAAAAGCAGGCCCAGCACCGGCATCAGCGGGTGCTGATAGTATTTGGCGGAAAAACTACTCTGGCTTATACTGTTCTTTTTTTGCATAACTGACGATACTAACTAAAAAGATGAACCCCGAACTCGAAAAACTGCATCCCTACCCCTTTGAAAAACTGGCCCGACTAAAAGACGGGGTTACCGGTAATCCCGATCGGGATCATATCGCATTATCGATTGGTGAACCTAAACATAAAGCACCTGAATTTGTAATGCAGGAACTGGCACAGCAGCTCGAAGGGGTCTCTGCCTATCCCCTGACCCGGGGGCTACCCGAATTGCGTCAGGCCATTGCCAACTGGCTGATTCGGCGCTTCAATCTTGCTGAAGACAGTCTGGATGCTGAGAAGCATGTGCTCCCGGTCAATGGCACCCGTGAAGCCCTGTTTGCCTTTGCCCAGGCTGTGGTCGACAGGCATAAAGATGCTCTGGTGGTGATGCCAAACCCGTTCTACCAGATCTATGAAGGGGCCGCCTACCTCGCCGGTGCCGAGCCCTGTTACCTCAATACTACTGAAGACGGGGCTTACCTGCCAGACTTTGACGCTGTCAGTGATGACACCTGGCAGCGTTGCCAGTTACTTTATATCTGTTCACCCGGCAATCCCACCGGCGCCGTCATCGACAGTGAACGGCTTAAAAAGCTTATTCAGCTGGCGGATAAGTTCGACTTTATTATTGCTGCAGATGAATGTTATTCCGAAATTTATTTCGATGAACAGCAGCCACCAACAGGACTACTACAAGCAGCCAGTGAGATGGGACATAATGATTACCGGCGCTGCATGGTTTTTCACAGCCTGTCTAAACGATCCAACCTGCCCGGACTGCGTTCGGGTTTTGTTGCCGGGGACAGCGAAATCCTGGCTCGCTTCCTCAAGTACCGCACCTATCATGGCTGTGCCATGCCCGTGCATCATCAGAAAGCCAGCATTGTTGCCTGGCAGGATGAAGAGCATGTCAAAGCCAATCGCCAGCTCTATCAGCAGAAGTTCGATGCCGTTATCGAGATACTGCAGCCGGTGCTACCGGTAATAAAACCGGATGCCGGTTTTTACCTGTGGCTGAAAACCCCCGCCAGCGATGAGGACTTTGCCCGAGATCTGTTCGAACAACAGAATATTACCGTGCTCCCCGGAAGTTACCTGTCCCGGGAAAGTGATGATATCAATCCCGGCAGTGGGCATGTGCGCATGGCACTGGTGGCTTCGCTGGATGAGTGCATCGAAGCGGCACATCGAATCCGTGATTTTATGCAATAAAAGCGGCAAAAACTGGCATCTCAGGGCCTGCCCCTATAAAATAGCCACCTTCGTCAAACCGCCAGGTCAAACTAAATTTTACAACGAGAAGATACTATTATGAGCAACGATTTACAGACCATCATCGAGAACGCCTTTGAGAACCGTGCCGATATTACCCCACGTAGTGTCGATACCATCGTCAAGGAAGCTGTTAGCGAAACCATTAACCAGATTGATGCCGGTACCCTGCGCGTGGCAGAAAAGAGAGACGGTGACTGGGTTGTAAATGAGTGGCTGAAAAAAGCGGTTTTACTGTCATTCCGTATCAATGACAATGAATTCATGAAAGGTGGTTTCACCAACTACTTTGACAAGGTCGATTCAAAGTATGCCGATTTCAATTCACGTGATTTCCGTGAAGCCGGTGTACGGGTTGTTCCACCTGCCACCGTTCGTAAAGGTGCCTATGTTTCACCCGGTGTTATCCTGATGCCTTCCTATGTCAATATCGGCGCCTATGTAGACAGCGGTACCATGGTTGATACCTGGGCCACGGTTGGCTCCTGTGCCCAGATTGGTAAAAACGTACACCTCTCAGGTGGTGTCGGTATCGGCGGTGTGCTGGAACCATTACAGGCTGCCCCCACCATTATCGAAGATAACTGCTTTATCGGTGCCCGCTCCGAAGTGGTAGAAGGTGTCATCGTTGAAGAAGGCTCTGTTATTTCCATGGGTGTTTATATCGGTCAGAGTACCCGTATCTATGATCGTGAAACCGGTGAAATCTCCTATGGCCGAATCCCGGCCGGTTCAGTGGTGGTTTCCGGTAACCTGCCTTCCAAAGATGGCAGCTATAGCCTGTACTGTGCGGTTATCGTCAAGAAAGTGGATGCAAAGACCCTGAGCAAGGTCGGTATCAACGAGTTGTTACGTGATATCTGATCTCTCTACATGGATTAGATTATGCTGAAAGTTTATGGCATTAAAAATTGTGATACGGTAAAAAAGGCCCGGCGCTGGCTGGAACAACAGTCCATCGACTACCAGTTTCACGATTTTAGAGAAGATGGTATTAGTAAAAAACAGCTTGGTGAATGGGTAAAGAAACTCGGTCGTGACAGACTTATCAACAAGCGCAGCACGACCTGGCGCCAGTTAACTGATGAGGATAAAGCGATTTCATCGGATAAGCAGGCAATAGATTTACTCTATCAAAATCCTACCCTGATAAAACGACCGGTTATCGAAGCAAATAACCTGCTTGAAGTCGGTTTTACCGAAGCTATAAGCAAAAAATTACAGTAAAACATTCCCCGTTACCTGAAATACAGGTAACGGGGATTTCAGTTTTACAGATTCTCTATCAGAACCGGGTGAACATAACTTTCCGTTGGAGTCGTTATAGTGATTTCACCGCTGGTAACATCAAGTGGATAATAAATCCAGACATAGGTTGCTGATTCATAAGCCAGACGTAAAGGTGCCTGTCCACCCAGTGTGTATGTAGTCTGCCCCGGCACAAAATTATAACCCGCAACGATCATCAGACGTTCAGTGTTGTCTGCCCAGTTCAGCCCATTATAGAAGATGTTGGTAATTTGCAGATGCGGTATTGCAGCAAAGTCAACATCATTAACATCACTATTAGATATATTGATCAGGCGGCTCGCTGGTTCAAAGCTATAATAATCCTTCTTTGGTGTAACCAGGTAAACATCATTTGACAGACCATCAATATCATAATGACTATTTCTCGGAGTTAGTGTTGATTTTGAGACCCCTGACTGGTTCGTTGCGGTAACCGTAACTCCCCTGAGGTGTTTGGTCGTGTTGATCACCTTGATCTCACCCATGATTTTATACCCCGGATTGAACAGTGTGCCCAGATCGACATTAGGCTCGAGTTTGGGTGCTTGAGTCGTTCCAAGTATCGGGAAAACCTGGTTGCCAGATCCGTACTGCACCCAGTCACAGAGTTTAGACAGAACATGCTCAAACCCGGTTTTACCTTCGATATCTGCACCCTGAATATCGAAACGGGTCACACCATTGGCATCGGGTGTCACTTCTGATTGCGGGAACATTTCACCATGTATACCACCATTAACTTCATCACCAAGCAGTATCATATAGGTGCCCTCACCATGGTCGGTACCCTGGGCACCATTTACCTTGATCTGACGACCAAAGTCCGAGGTAAAGACATAGACCAGACTCTCATTGGCACCATCGATTTTTTTCAGCTCGGTATTGAGTGTAGCCAGGCCACCGCTGTTACCAAAAACATCAAGGAGATTCTTTTCCATGCGTGATTTTTCAGAATGGTGTGTGTCCCAGCTGCTGTATTCCATATAGGCACTGCGAAGACGTAAAATATCCGAACCGATCAGGCATTCGAACAAGTTACGGCACTGTAAAGCAAAGCCCTTGTTATAGGAATTCTTGTATAAATCAACAAAAGACTGAAGCGGGCTACTCAGCACCGAATCGAGCCGGGTTTTAAACGCATCACCAAAAGTTCGCAAAGAACGCTCATGCTGCAAAAACTTCTTGTAAGGCCAGTTAGGTGGTAATTCACCCGAGGCCAGTTTTGCATCGATATCTTCGCCGTGCTTTTCATAATAGGCCTTGAGCGCACGTCCAAGAATGCTCTGTTGTGAAGTCTGGCTGGCATTACCTTTTGGTAAAGCAAAATTACGGCTGTCCTTGACATGCACCACCTGGTCGAGACGATTGTCACTATTCGTGGTATTGGCAAAAGGCGGCACACCACCACTTACCGGCACGACGTTGGCATCAGCACCCATTATCTTGGCCAGGCGACCACCCCAGCCATCACGATCATAAACAAACTGGCTGGTTGCCCTGTCACCGGTATGCATAATGAGCTGCGAGTGATCATGACGTCGATTTGTTGAACCATAAACATTACAGACGATGGCAACATTACCATTGATAAACTGTTCTCTGAGCCAGCCAGCATTTTTATGAATGCCAAATTTAAAACCATTATATTCGACCTCATCATAGAGAGCGGGCAATAACGGCTGCCCTGCTACACCGGTCCATAAACTATTATAGTCCGGGTACTTCAGTGTTGTACTGCTTGCGCTGTCATAAACATTATAAAGTGTTTTACGCGACTCCCAGAACTTGGCGGTATAAGTTGCCGTGGCAGGCTCGTCCGGATGCGGCACAAACAGGAAGCGCAGGTCTGCACCACCCAGCAGCATCACATCTACCAGTGTACGCCGGAAAAACTCACCATATATCTTGTCTGCATAAGCATTGCTAAATGGAATTGTGGTCATACCTGCCATGCTGGCAGCAGAACTTGTATAGAAAATATTCTTGATAAAATCCCTTCTTTTCATTTTTATTCTCCTTCCAGCGCATAAATATAAGGCGTTGCGGTAATGAAATTCACAGCCAGACCAACACGTTCATTTGCTTCTTTTCTTACAACCGGATCGATACTATCAAGCTCGATCACCGCTGCTTTAACCTGGTGATAGAGATTATGCAGGTCAGTATTTGTCTGAATTTCGAGAGTGCTGAAAGCCTGATCCGCTGTATAGACACCGGGATAGGTTATACTGGCGAGGTAACCGAAGTCGTAGCCGGTAGCAAGCATGGCATAGATCTGTGCCTTTGCCTGCAGATCCAGGTTCTTGTCACCATCTGCAACAAAGCGTTTCCATAGCCATTTGGCAACATGTTTTACTTCATATATACCATGATGCTTTGGTACAACACTGCCCCATTCCTTTGTCCATGTCTTTATATTTCCAGCAGAGTCGGTATAAGTTCGTTCCACCTCACCAAGTACCCAGGGCTTCAGAACATTTCGACTATAGGCTGCTTTAAAGATATTTGGGTTATTGGCTGCCTGTAGACCAGTCTGACCACCAAAGACATCATGTGCCGGATGAAAAACCTCAGCACCTTCTGTTCTCATCTGGCCAAAGAGGGATTGCCTGCGGGAAAAACTTTCTTCGTTACTCAGTGTATTCTGATTAAGCACAATGAGATTACGATCAAAGGCGTTATGATACTTATAGGTAGTCGCATTATGGAACATGTCCGATATAGCATAAGCACGCAGGAATGCCAGCAGGTCTTTTGGTTCTGTCTCACGCCATGCAGACTGAATGATAGCTTTCTTGGTATCATCGATATTATCATCTGCAAAATAATCAATAATTGCCACTGGCATATTATCGAGACTTTCCTGGTGATAACCGGCAATCTGTGCCAGGTTAAACAGCTTTTCTTTTGCAGTTGCACCGCAGATATTTGCAGTACCGTTTGCCGAGTTATAGATTTCCAGGCAATCAGCATGATGATACTTCACGTTATAATCACTGTAAAAATCGATAGGATAGAGAAACCAGTCAGGCTTGTCGTCTGAGCCATAGGCATTATCCTGTCGGGTCAGGTTCATGCCGGTAAGCAACCATGCGGTATGTTCAATGGTGATGTTTTCATGGTATTGCTGCCCGGGAAAGTCTGGTGTACCAACCTCGGTAACGCCCTGTATCTTGAAAAACAGCTGATGAAATTCACGGGCAAAATCATCATTACCATAGAACTTTCCATTGGCATAGCGGTTATACATGTGGCGGTAAGCGCGTGACACGGCTGCAGATGAAGCACCATCTGCCAGTAAATCAAAGAAATTTATTTCACCGCGTGCTGAACGGGCAAGATCATTTATTGCCTGATCATAGAAATTTCGCATCAGTGCAGCCCGTGTTTTAGAGACACGAATCGACATCTGGTAGTTAGTCAGATAAAGGCCAACCTTATGCAGAAATGGATTGATGCCGCGTGTATTGGTTGCCTGTAGCCAGGTATTTTTCAGATTCTGGGTACTAAGCCGAACTGTGCCATTGTTGAGCGTTTGCAAAAATGAGTATTTCTTCCACTGATCCTGCGCAACAGTGTTATCCGGCGAATCCACACCCCAGAAATTCTGTAGTGTTTCAAGATTAGTGGCGTGCAATACCGTTGCATCCTCCGGAGGAGAGAGTAAAGGATTCACGGGATCGAAGGTGAGCATTTCCTGTATCGCCAGCTCAGGTGGCATATCGGCCCAGATATGAATTTGCTGATCCGTGGCGAAACCGGAAAAGGCAAAGGTATGGAGTACTTTTCTGACGGCTGTTTCATCCCAGTCTATTGCGGTAATGGGAGTGAAACCAACTGCGAGTGTTATCGCGCTGTATAACGCAAACAGTAACCCGGCAAGTATCCTTCTGCTAGTGCGCATGGTGATCTCCTTTTACTAGTAATACAAATTATTGTTTTACCAGGTCCTTATCACCAGACAGCTAACAAAGGGAACACCAAGAACCGGAACGACAAAACATTATTATTCTTTTATTATTCATTTCTTCAATGAATAATATTTATCTGTTTTAAATGAATCTGAAATAACTGTAGCCATAT
>JALUTJ010000375.1 GCA_027057985.1 Chromatiales bacterium | reverse complement strand
ACCTCGAACCCGACTTCCATTTCACAGGTAGCCGCCGAGGCAGCTTTAAATGGCGACCAGTCCTGTGTAACAGAAATGCTAAAGGCTTTCGAGCAACGTCATGACTATGTGCTAAAACGCCTCAATGCAATCGATGGTATCACCTGTCTGCCTTCGGATGGGACTTTTTATGCCTTCCCGGATGTCCGTGGCTTTATCGAAAAGCTCGAAGGTGTGGAGGATGATATTGCCCTTTCGGAATTTCTGATTGAAAAGGCCGGTGTTGCCCTCGTACCCGGTAGTGCGTTTGGCTCACCCGGCTATATCCGGCTCTCTTTTGCCACCAGTCTGGATGTGCTCGAAGATGCCCTCAACCGCATTGAAAGTGTTATTGCATAAGGTTGAGAAAACACTGCTATACAGGCATATTCTTAACACCTGTAATTTTGCTCAAATCATTTGTAGGACAAATCCTACAAAAAGTGACAAAGAATCCCTACAAAATATTACTTCCCTAATCTGCTGATTTTGCCTATTGTATACCTACAAGGACGTGGGGGGTGACATGGAAGTCTTAATTACGATTCTGACCACGGATTGGTTCGGAATGTAAGGAGAGCATAAGTCACCAGGCTTATCATTAACCTGCAAGGATGTGGGAAACATGGAAGTTAAAGAATTATGCCCTGGCCACGGAACCGGCCAGGGCATTATTTTTTCCAGCAGCGGATTTTCGCTGATCGAATTACTGATGGTGCTCGCGGTTGTCGCGATCCTGCTCACCGCCGTACTCCCAGATATGCGCCACCTCGTAGCACAGGAACGCACGGCCGCTTCTGTCAACGAACTCAGAACTTCACTGGCACTGGCCCGCTCTAGCGCCATTACCCGCCAGACCTTTATCCATACCTGCAGCAGTGAGGATGGCCAAACCTGCACCCGCAGCGAGCACTGGCAAATGGGCTGGATCGTGTTTGAAGATAGAAACCATAATAAACAACGCGACGCCGGGGAAAATCTCCTGCATGTTGTTGGGCCCCTGGGTAATGGTACCCAGATTACCCTTCGGGGCAGTTTTGGCATCCGCCACTACCTCAAATACAAGCCCGACGGCTCGGCATTTCCAAATGGCTCCTTCCTGATATGTCACCCGGATAGTGGTGTCGGCAAGGCGCTGGTGATTATTCATTCCGGGCGGGTTCGACTTAGTCGGCGGCAAACCAGCGGAGCCCTGGTTACCTGCAATTAATGGCATATTTTCATTGAAAGCATGTTGACCCATCGGGATCAGATCAGTACTATACGCCTCGATTCCCCGATAGCTCAGTTGGTAGTAGCATTGGACTGTTAATCCAAGTGTCGCTGGTTCGAGCCCAGCTCGGGGAGCCATTTTCAAAGCCAGGTTTTGTGATAAAGCCTGGCTTTTTTCATTTTTTACGCTGCTTGCTCTCACCAGCTAATTACGCTGGTTAACGTACCACCCTAAAGACACCGAGATCGCATAGCAACAGGAAGTGATTTTTCGTAGGTCAGATTTCAATCTGACAAATAACACTATTTTTCTCAGCTTCTTAGTCAGACTGAAGTCTGAAGCCGAGCGACACCTGTCACTTTTATACATGAAATAATCGACATTCCCGTGTACACTTTGTGTATCTATCTGTTTGATTATTAAGAGATACCCCCAATGCGACGATTTGTTTACCTGATCCTGGCCCTGGTGATTATTCTTTTTGGTGTCACCTTCGCGGTGCTCAATGCCGACAATGTACAGCTGAATTACTACATGGGCTCAATCGAGTTGCCCCTTTCCCTGGTCGTGGTTCTGGCGATGATTCTGGGGGCACTGCTGGGGATTTTTGCCAGTCTCGGCTTTGTTATTGGCAGTCGTCGCCAGGCATCGAAACTGAAAAAGTCGGTTGAAGTAGCAGAAAAAGAGATTATTAACCTCAGGAATATCCCGATCAAGGATAAACACTAAAACTGATGCTTTACGAAACCCTATTCATGCTTCTGCCGCTTGCCGCCCTCTCGGGCTGGGTAATAGGCCGCCGATCTCTGCATAAAAAACGGGCTGAGTGTACCGATATTCCACTAGATTACCTCAAAGGTCTAAACCTGTTGCTGGATGAACAGCCTGATAAGGCCATCGATCTTTTTATCCAGATGCTCGAGGTCAATAACGACACGGTAGAGACGCATCTGGCTCTGGGCAGCCTGTTCCGGCGTCGTGGTGAAGTAGATCGTGCTATCCGCATCCACCAGAACCTGATAGCCCGGCCAACTCTGTTACCGGAGCAGCGTGCACATGCCCTGTTTGAGCTGGGCAATGATTACATGAAGGCTGGTCTGTTTGACCGTGCCGAGACCCTGTTTGGTGAGCTGGTAGAAAGCAGCCCGCACAGCGAGCAGGCACTGCAATACCTGCTGGACATCTACCAGCAGGAGAAAGACTGGGGCAATGCCATCAAGATCGCCCAGCGTCTGGGAATGAAAACTGGCAAGTCCTACCATGACATGATTGCCCATTTTTACTGTGAACAGGCCGAAACAGCTCACCGCCAGGGTGAACCGGCCCGTGCAATGAAACTGGCAAAAAAAGCACTCTCGATTTACCGTAACTCGGTCCGCGCCAGCCTGCTTGAAGCGCGGCTGGAACATGAAGCAGGCAATGAAAATGCCGCCATCCGTGCCCTGAAACGGGTTGAGCAACAGGACCCGGATTACCTGCCAGAGATTATCGGCCCTTTGCTGCACTGCTATCAGAGCCTTGGCAAACCAGAGCAGATGCTCAGTTACCTGCGTGAGATTCTTCGCCGCCACGATGCTATCAGTATTATGCTGAACCTTGCCGATCTGTTACAGCATTATCAAAATGACGAGGTTGCCGAGGCCTTTATCGAGGAGTTCCTGCAGCAGCGCCCTTCCCTGCGCGGTATGGATCGCCTGATCGATATCAATATCAAGCATGCAAAGGATACCGTCAAAGAAAAACTGCTTATTTTAAAATCCGTTACCAGCCAGTTGCTGGAAGACAAACCGGTGTACAGTTGTCATGTCTGTGGCTTTACGGGCAAGACCCTGCACTGGCAATGCCCCAGTTGTAAACGCTGGGATACGATTAAACCCATTCACGGGGCACAAGGTGAA
>JALUTJ010000374.1 GCA_027057985.1 Chromatiales bacterium | reverse complement strand
TCTACCTGGTGCTCTATACCGATGTCTTTCCGGTAACCTATATCCCCGGCAAGGGGCTAACCACGTTCAAGGTTGTGAGTGAATACATTATTATCGCCATACTGCTTGTTGCAATTATTTACCTGAAGAAATCAGAGAAGTACCTCGATAAAAATATTGTCACAGTCATGATCGTTTCTATTGCCCTCACCATGGGCGCGGAACTGGCCTTTACTTTCTATATAGATGTCTATGGTTTTTCTAACCTGGTTGGTCATATCTTTAAACTGTTTTCATACTGGCTGATCTTTATGGCCATGGTAAAAACCACGCTAAAAGATCCTTTCCGTGTCATGTCGCGTACCGCCACGACCTATGATGTGATTCCCGATGCCACCATCGTGGTGGATGAAAATGGTGTGATTTACCAGGCTAACCGTGCAGCGAGTGTGCTCGCGGGTGTCGATCAGGCAGAGCTGGTTGGCCTCACCGATCATGAACTGTTTCATAATAAAAACATCAGTATTGAAAATTGCCCGGTTTGCCAGGCAATTCGTAATAACCAGCAACTAAGCAGCCTGGAACTTCATATTGCGGCAAGGGAAAAATGGCTTGAGTTTAGCCTCTCCCATATTGTGGGTGCTTCCGGCCTTGGTGGTACGGTAGAAGTGATTCGTGATATTACTGAGCGTAAGGTCACGGAGAAAAAACTTTCCGAGCTGGATGTGATGAAAAATTCTATTGTCGAAAATCTGCCGAATATGCTGTTTGTAAAAGATGCCGAGGATCATCGTTTTCTCGAATGGAACCGGGCTGCAGAAGAACTGACAGGTATGTTAAAAGAAGACGTGCTGGGTCGAACCGATTTTGATTTCTTCCCGGAAGAGCAGGCGCGGTTTTTTACCGAAAAGGATAACGAGGTGATTCGTTCTGGTCAGTTGCAGGAAGTTGAAAAGGAACCTTTAAAGACCCGGTTCAAGGGCACACGTATGCTGCATACCAAGAAAGTACCTATTTACAATGAGCAAGGTAAGCCACGTTACCTGCTGGGCTTTTCAGAAGATATTACCGATCGGCTTAAAACCGAAGAGATGCTGCGTCGTTCGCAGAAAATGGAAGCGGTTGGACAGATGTCTGGCGGCATTGCGCATGACTTTAATAACCAGCTTGGTGTGATACTGGGTTATGCCGAGCTGTTATCGGAACAACCCCTGACGGAACAGCAACTAAAATGGATTGAGGCGGTGCAGCTGGCGGCAAACCGTTGTGCCGATCTGACACGCCAGTTACTGATCTTCTCACGTGAAATGGACAGTGATAGCAAGGCGCTGAGTATAAACAGCCTGGTCGAAGAACTGAAATTGATGATCCAGCGCTCACTGACACCGCAGGTAAATGTAGAGTATTACCTCGATGAAAATCTGTGGCAAACAAAGGTCAATGGCGGCGATTTCAAGGATGCTGTTTTAAACCTGGTACTGAATGCACGTGATGCCATGCCTTCGGGAGGCACCATCACCATTGAAACCTGTAACAGTGTGCTGGATGAAAGCAGTGTTGCCTCGATGCCGGATATCGAGCCGGGACAATATGTGCAGATTACGGTCTCCGATACTGGACAGGGCATGGAAGAGGAAATCTACGAACATATTTTTGAGCCATTCTTTACCACCAAGGGTGTCGGTGAAGGTACCGGTTTAGGTTTATCGATGGTGTATGGTTTTGTGCACCGTTACAAGGGCGACATCTCGGTACAAACCAGCAAGGGTATGGGTACGAGTTTCCGCATTTACCTGCCACGTGCGGTGGATGAAACCCGCAAGATTGAAGCGGACAGCAGTGAAGATGAAGTCTTCCCCGGAGGTGATGAAACCATCCTCGTTGTCGATGACGAAGCCGCCCTGCTGGTATTTGCCGAGCAAATCCTCAGGTCATGGGGTTACCAGGTCTATACCGCCAGCAATGGCCGTGATGCTCTGAATTTACTGGAAAATAATGAAATTGACCTGTTGTTTACCGATGTGGTCATGCCGGGTGATCTTAATGGCTATGAGCTGGCCCTGCGCGCGCAACGTATCCGTCCCGAGCTAAAGGTGCTGGTTACTTCCGGTTATGCGGAAAAATTCAGTAACCAGGAAGAATATGCTGATCTTGAATGTGAGCTGGTGTCCAAGCCCTATGATCGTATGCAACTGGCCAGGCGTATTCGCCAGCTTCTGGACAGGTAACTTGTGCACAGCCTGAAAACAGGCGAAAAATTGCAGTTATAAGGCGAAATTAGTGTAATTTATAAGCAATCTAGCCCTAAGGTATTGTTTTTACACGTTTTTTATCAGTTTTATCTGCCAAAGCCGGATTTTTCAGCTTATCACCGCCGTGCTGAGGATTTCAGCACCGGGAGTTATGCACCGACTTATCCACAGGCTGAAGCAGGGGGCTGCTGGTGGAAATGCGCCGCTAATATCGCCTGGTATTCAGCGGGATCTTGAGTTATATGAAATAAGGGTATTGTTGATATTATTTTGGTATCATATATAATACCAAAATGAAGATATCAATAGTACTTGATACCTGTGTATTCATCTCTGCTTTACGTTCGAAGCAAGGCGCTTCTTTTAAATTGTTATCGGCAATCGATAGTGAAAAATTTGACTTCTATGTGTCGGTTCCGCTCATTCTGGAATATGAAGCCGTAGCAAAAAGAATGTCGCGTAGCATTGGACTTACACACACAGATATAGAAGATATTATTGATTATTTGTGTTTGGTTGGAAAACACCGACAGGTTCATTTTTTGTGGCGACCTAATTTAAAAGATCCGGCTGATGACTTTGTTCTTGAATTAGCCGTTGAGTCTGAG
The DNA here is from genome assembly GCA_027057985.1 of Chromatiales bacterium. Taxonomy (GTDB): domain Bacteria; phylum Pseudomonadota; class Gammaproteobacteria; order UBA6429; family Thiohalophilaceae; genus JAGLTQ01. The sequence continues at coordinate 292 of JALUTJ010000374.1, read as the reverse complement.
TGTAATTATATCGTTACACACAATGTGAAAGATTTTAAGGGTGCTGAAAAATTTCAGGTTGAAGTGTTAACGCCACAGAAATTTCTTCAAATGATAGGTGAAAATTATGAGCACAATTAGTTTAAGGCTGCCTGATTCACTACATGAACAAGTTCGACAACTGGCAAAGGAAGATAATATCTCCATTAACCAGTTTGTCACTACTGCACTGGCAGAAAAAATGTCTGCTCTTCTTACTGAAGAGTATTTATCGGAAAGGGCAAAGAAAGGAAGCAGGAAAAAGTTTAAGGCC
>JALUTJ010000373.1:5119-9693 GCA_027057985.1 Chromatiales bacterium | reverse complement strand
GCGCAACCATTTCCAGCTTTCTAACTAGTTGATCTATATGCATGTGTTCTGTTACAGCTAAAAAATAATGCCCAGAGTTTTCCTTGTCTGCAATAAATTTTAATCCGGGAGGTATATCCGCCTCTGAAAAACCAGTGTATATCTACTGGTTTCTTTTTAGAGCTCTTTTTAAACATGCCATAAACAAATTGTAAATTATCCCACGTTGCAGAAAATGAAAGTCCCATTTGAGAATCAGGAATAACCCATTTTTCATCTACTGAAAACTGATAATCACAAATCCGTACGACCTTTACTGTTCGATACCTACCCTCTGTTCGCTCTTTGTATAAAGTTGGATGCTGCCCCCCGTATTACAGGTCTTGCCCTGTATGTCTGTATCTCGGCGATCAGTTTTTTTACATCAGATAAACATTTAAGTTGCAGCAATTCTGTCATTTTTTACGTCCGCTGTAATTGAATTACATCTCTTAAAGAGATTTATTAGTTAAAGGCTTCCTTGTTCATGGCCTTGGCCTTAGCATCCTGCTTACTGACCACGCCGCGTGCCACCAGGTCCTGCAGGCATTGATCCAGTGTCTGCATACCTATGCCCTGACCGGTCTGAATCGCTGAATACATCTGTGCAACCTTATCTTCACGAATCAGGTTACGTATCGCCGGGGTGCCGATCATGATTTCATGTGCTGCAACACGACCGCCACCAATTTTCTTTAGCAGAGTCTGGGCAATAACCGCGCGCAGCGATTCCGAGAGCATGGAACGCACCATGCCTTTTTCTGCCGCCGGGAATACATCGATAATCCGGTCAATGGTCTTGGCTGCCGAGGTGGTGTGCAGGGTACCGAATACCAGGTGGCCGGTTTCGGCCGCGGTCAATGCAAGGCGGATGGTTTCAAGGTCACGCATCTCACCAACGAGAATAATATCCGGATCCTCACGCAGTGCAGAGCGTAACGCCTCGCTAAACCCGAGTGTGTCCCGGTGTACCTCACGCTGGTTCACCAGGCATTTTTTACTTTCGTGTACGAATTCGATGGGATCCTCGATGGTCAGGATATGGCCATACTCGGTGTCATTCTTGTAATCGAGCATACCTGCCAGAGTAGTCGATTTACCGGAACCGGTAGGCCCGGTTACCAGCACGATACCACGTGGTACATCGGCAATTTCCTTGAACACCGTCGGCGCATTGAGTTGCTCCAGGGTCAGGATCTTTGAGGGAATGGTACGAAATACGGCACCGGCACCACGGTTATGATTAAAAGCATTAACACGAAAACGTGCCAGATCTGGAATCTCGAAGGAAAAGTCGGTTTCCAGAAATTCTTCATAATCCTTGCGCTGCTTGTCATTCATAATGTCGTACACCAGCGAGTGCACGGTTTTATGATCCAGCGGAGGAACATTAATACGACGAATATCACCATCCACACGAATCATGGGGGGTAGATCAGCAGACAGGTGCAGGTCGGATGCGTTGTTTTTGACACTAAAGGCCAGTAATTCGGTAATATCCATTTTATCTCTTTCTTATAGTTAGTGATGGTCAGCCGTGTTCAGTTTATATCGGTAAGCGCTGCCATTTCTTAAGTTTTGTTTTACTTAAAGTACAATCTCATTATGAAACAAGCAAGTCAAAATACCATTGCACAAAACCTGCAATCGATCCGTGAACAAATTCATCAGGCCGAGCTGCAATATGGCCGCGAACCCGGCTCGGTACAGTTGCTGGCCGTGAGCAAAACTCGCCCAATCGAGGATATTCAAAGCGCGTTAACCGCAGATCAGCACAGTTTCGGCGAAAATTACCTGCAGGATGCCCTGCCAAAAATTGCAGCCACCTCCGAAGCCGCCGTGGAATGGCATTTTATCGGCCCGATTCAGTCCAATAAAACCCGTCTGATTGCCGAACATTTTGACTGGGTACATACCATCGAGCGGCTCAAAATCGCCCGCCGTCTCTCGGAACAGCGTAATCCGACACTTGAGCCCCTGAATATCTGTATCCAGGTCAATACCAGCGCCGAAGCCAGTAAATCAGGTATTGCCCCGGAAGAAACGTTGCCCCTGGCAAAACAGATTGCAGCACTGCCCAACCTCTGCCTGCGGGGACTGATGACCATTCCCGCTGCTGCAACAGAGTTTGAGCAGCAGCGCCAGCCCTTTCGCCTGCTACGAGAACTCAAAGATGATTTACAGACAGAGGGCATCGAACTCGACACCCTGTCGATGGGTATGAGTAACGATATGCAGGCGGCCATCGCCGAAGGCTCAACCATGGTAAGAATAGGTACCGCGATTTTTGGCGCACGATTACCGCGTAAATAACATTTTCCAGGCCCCTGAGTTCATGGTTTAATAGCTTTTTATTAACGGCAGGATTATCAGCATGAACACACAGAAAATTGGCTTTATTGGTGCAGGCAATATGGCGCGCAGTTTAATTGGTGGGCTGATTAACAGTGGGGTTGCGGCGGATAGGCTCTTTGCCACCGACCCGAACGAAGAAATTCGCACCGCGCTGGAAAACGATTTTTCCATCACCACCTTTGCCGATAACCAGATGCTCATCGATGAGAGCGATGTCGTGGTTTTTGCGGTCAAGCCGCAAATCATGAAAGCCGCTGCCACACCCTTATCGGCTAAAGGAGATGCACTTTATATCACCATTGCTGCCGGTATTCCTGCCACCAGCCTCGATAACTGGCTTGGCGGAAACAGGGCCATTGTCCGTGCCATGCCCAACACACCGTCACTGGTACAGAGCGGGGCCACCGGGCTTTATGCCAATGCAGCCGTGAGTGAAGAACAGAAACAGCTTGCAGAGTCGATTTTGCGCGCCGTTGGCCTGACCGTGTGGGTGGAGGATGAAGCCCAGCTGGATATTGTGACCGCCCTTTCCGGCAGTGGCCCGGCGTATTTCTTTATGGTGATGGAAGCCATGGAAAAAGCCGCCGAATCACTCGGGCTACCGGCCGATACCGCGCGCCTGCTGGCGATTCAGACCGGATTTGGTGCCAGTAAGCTGGCGCTTGAAATCGAGGAAGATCCCGCCATATTAAGAAAACAGGTCACCTCACCCGGTGGCACCACCGAACAGGCCATCAAAACCTTCGAGGAGCTTGGCCTCATCGAAATGTTTAACAAGGCCATGAAGGCCGCACGCGATCGAGCGGCACAACTTGCAGAAGAACTTGGAAAATAACAGGTTAATCGTATGAACCCAGTCAGTAACGCCGGTATATTTCTTGTTTCCACCCTTTTTGGCCTGTATATCCTTGCCTTTATGCTCAGGTTAATCCTGCAAATGGTGCGCGCCGATTTTTATAATCCGGTTTCGCAGTTTATCGTCAAAGTGACCAATCCCCTGCTCAAGCCACTGCGTCGTGTGGTACCCGGACTGGGCGGCATCGACCTTGCCTCGGTGCTGATTATGCTGGGTCTGCAAATGCTGGAGCTGCTGATTATTACCCAGATTCGCAACTTCCCCCTGCCAGAAGTACTGGGGCTGGTGCTGGTGGCCGCGGTAGAACTGCTTTCACTGGCACTGTATGTTTTCCTTTTTGCCATCTTTATTCTTGCGCTATTAAGCTGGATTAACCCCGGCACATACAACCCGGTCAGTCACCTGCTGGCCCAGATCAGTGAACCGATACTGCGCCCGGCGCGGCGTATTCTGCCACCCATGTCCGGTTTTGATCTCTCCCCCATGCTGGCCATGCTGGGACTGTGGTTGCTCAAGCTTTTATTGCTGGATCCGCTGGCCTACTGGGCCAATGGCCTGCTCTATCCCACACTGCGTCAGCTCGGCATGTAAAATTCTCGATGAGTACTTTTATCCGTTGGCAGAACGAGGACATTCTGCTGGACTGTTATATCCAGCCCGGAGCAAAAAAAGACGAAATCAGCGGCCTGTTCAATGAGCGACTGAAAATCCGTATTACCGCACCGCCGGTGGATAACAAGGCCAACAAGCACCTGCTACGCTTTGTCGCCAAACTGTTCGCTGTTTCACCTTCCCGGGTCAGCCTGCTCAAGGGGGATACCCAGCGCAACAAGCGCCTGCTTGTCAGCGGTGCAAAACATATCCCCCCGGCAATCCAGTCCCTGCTGGATGAAAATGCCAACTGAGACCTGTATCACAGTTTGTTTTAACAATTTACGCAAATAAACTAAATTAATTTCTCAATTTGCCGTTACATTTCTTAGACTTAGTGACTTCTGTTAAGATATTGCTACATTTATTCTCCATATTGATGGAAAAATGCATTTATAACTAATAAAATCAAAAAGTTAACTAATTAATTTTCAGGAACAACATGGCAACTGACCGTTTTACAGACCAAATGCAGGCTTACGGGCGCTGGCGTACGGAGATTACCGAAGCAATCCAGAAGTACCAGAGCTGGCTCGAAAGTAACAAGATGAGCACGCCCGAGGTTGAAATCCGTATTTTCGAGCTGATCGAAGCCCTGAAATCCGATCACCTGACGATTGCCTTTGTCGCCGAATTTGCCCGGGGCAAAACCGAGCTGATCAATGCCGTTTTCTTTTCTGAATACGATCGCCGT
>JALUTJ010000373.1:0-5109 GCA_027057985.1 Chromatiales bacterium | reverse complement strand
TTCCGAAGCCGGCCGTACCACCATGTGCCCAACCGAGCTGTTCTATGATACCGAGGCCAACCAGAGTTATATCCGCCTGCTGCCAATCGAAACGCGGCTGGAGGACATGAGCATCCAGGAACACAAGAAAAACCCGATTAACTGGACTTCGATCTCACTGGATACCAGCTCATCCGAAAAAATGGCCGAAGCCTTCCTTGAAGTGGTAAAAACCAAGCGGGTACCGCTACCCATTGCCGAAAAACTGGGCCTGGCCGATTTCAAGCAGGCCGAGGGGGATAACATGGTGGAAATCCCCATGTGGCGCCATGCCCTGATCAGCTTTCCGCATCCGCTGTTAAAAGAAGGCCTGACCATTCTCGACACTCCCGGCCTCAATGCACTGGGTAACGAGCCAGAACTAACCATCAATATGTTACCGAATGCACAGGCGGTGGTCTTTGTCCTCGCCGCAGATACCGGCGTCACCAAGTCCGACATGGACATGTGGGAACAGAACGTGAAGCCACTCGGTGGTGATGCCAAACATGGCCGCATCGTGGTTCTGAACAAGGTCGATACCCTCTGGGATGAACTGAAAAATGATGAAGCCATCAAAGGCAGTATAGCGACACAATGTAACTCTGCAGCAAAAATGCTGGGGATCAGCAGCGACAATGTCTTCCCGGTCTCTGCACAAAAAGGCCTGCTGGCCAAGATTCGCCACGACACCGACTTGCTGGAAAAAAGTAATATCCTCGCGCTGGAATCCATTCTCTCGAAAGATATCCTGCCACAGAAACAGAACCTGGTACGTAGCAGTGTGGTGGCAGAAATTGGCGGCATGGCACAGGAATCACATAACCTGCTGGCTTCCCGCCTCAATGACACCAATAAACAGCTCGAAGAACTGCATGGCTTAAGTGGCAAGAACGAAGACGTGATCGGCCACCTGATGAAGAAGACCCGCGAAGAGCAGACCATTTATCACAAGAGCGTGGAAAGCTTCCAGGCCAACAAGAAGTCCTTTACCGAGCAGCACCAGAAACTGCTCGATACCCTGAGCCTGACCCGTCTCGATGAGCTGATGACAAAAACGCGTAAGCAAATGACAGGTACGTGGACAACCAATGGTCTCAAGGGCGCGATGAAAGAGTTTTTCGATATTATTTCATCCACCATTACCGACGCATCGCAACAGGCCGACAAGGTTAATATGTTACTGCAAACCATCTACCGTACCTTTAACAAGGAACATGGTCTCACCGATGTCAAACCCAAGCTATTCAGTATGGGCAAGTACAAGCGTGACCTCGAAAGATTAAACAACGAAGCCGAAGCCTACCGCAGCAGTGCCAAGATGGCAGCCACCGAGCAGGCTTTCGTGGTGAAGAAGTTCTTTATCTCCATGGTAAGTCATGCCCGTAATACCTTCTTCCAGGCTCATCAGGAAGTAGAAGCCTGGGGCAAGGCCGGCATGGCACCGCTGGTTTCCCGTATCAAGGAACACCGTAACCAGATGGAGAAACGTCTGGAAAGCCTGCGCAAGATCAACGAGTCACGGGATACGCTGCAGGCACGGATCGATGAGCTGGAACAAACCGCCGCCGCGCTCAATGCCCAACTCTCCGATCTAAACCTGCTCACTGAGACATTGAACAAGCCGCTGGAAGACTTTATTACGGAAAATAAAAACGCCCAGGTTGCCTGAGCCCACGGTTGCGCTACACCCTTTAAAAAACGGTACCTTTAAGGTGCCGTTTTTTTATATCACTATACGGTAATATTCTGTTATCCCTTGAATCACACCGGAAGGATTTATAATTAATTGAGTGTCAAGAGGTAAATATGCCGATTATTGTCTATATTTAGAGTAAACAATAACAAGGAGTAAGTATTATGACGATATCTCGTATTATCCCACGTTTTTTGCTCATGGTATTACTGGGTCTGTTTTCCCTTGGCAGTCAGGCAGAGAACGCTGCGAAATTTGGAGATTATGTTATTCACCATACTGCACTGCCAACCAATATCCTGCTGCCCAATGTTGCCAAGGCCTATGGCATCAAGCGTAGTAAGAATCGGGGCATGCTCAATATTGTGGTACAGCACAAGGGAAAAGGCACAACGGCCAAGGTAACCGGAACGGGCAGTAACCTGAATGCACAGCTCAAGCACTTCCAGTTCAGAGAAATCAAGGAGAAAAACAGTGATGTCACTTATTACATCGCGACCTTTCGTATCACCAACAAGGAAGTGATTAACTTCAAGATCAATGTAAAGCCCTCCGGTTCTGATAAAACCTTTACCGTTAAATTCCGCAAGGAATTTTATACCCGCTAATACTGCCTGTTATGCCTGGCCATATCCCGGTTTATGCCGGGATATGGGAGACGCAGGAATTCCTGCAATCCTGTATAATGCCGCTTTTCAATTTTTCAGGACGGCACCCATGAGTAAAGAAAAGAGCTTACAGGATCGCAGTGGCGGCAAATGTGAATTATGTTCTTCCGGCGAAAATCTGGCGATTTATGATATTCCACCGGATGCTGATGGCAGTGCCGATCAGGCCGTTATGATCTGCGAAACCTGCCAGCAACAGATTGAAAATCCAGAAACCATGGATGCTAATCACTGGCGCTGTCTTAATGACAGTATGTGGAGCCAGGTACCCGCGGTACAGGTGATGGCCTGGCGTATGCTGACCCGCCTGCGAGCAGAAGGCTGGCCACAGGATCTGCTGGATATGCTCTACCTCGACGATGACACCCTGGCCTGGGCCAAAGCCAGCGGTGAAGGCAGTGATGAAGACGAGCAGCTGAAACATCGTGACTGTAACGGTGCCGAACTTGCAGCCGGTGACAGTGTTACCCTGACAAAGGATTTGAATGTCAAAGGCGCAAACTTTACTGCCAAGCGTGGTACCGCGGTACGAAATATCTCACTGGTACCTGATAACCCGGAGCAAATCGAAGGCAGGGTCAATGGACAGCAGATTGTTATTCTGACCAAATTCGTTAAAAAGTCGGGTTAAATTTAAAGCACCCGATAAAACATTACTCCGGCAAAGAGCATGATCAGAATCCCTGCCACTCTTCTGACCCAGGGCTGTTGAATAAACTGGTTAAGGCCCGAGGCGAACACGCCCATAAGAAGCAGGTTTGGCAGGGTACCGAGACCAAAGCTCAACATTAAAAGCCCGCCCTGCAGCGGGCTTTGTGTTGAAATGGTCCAGATAACCACGCTATAGACCAGGCCACAGGGCAGCCAGCCCCAGACCAGCCCCAGCGCCAGTGCCTGACGGTAAGTTGTTACTGGCATAAAACGTTGTCCCAGGGGTTGCAGACGTTTCCACACCACCTTGCCACCCCATTGTTCTATACGCAAAAGGCCACGCCACCAGCCAGCAATATAAAGCCCCAGCGCCAGCATAAATACCGCCGCAATCACCTGTAATGTTTGCTGAATCGCATAGAGAGTGAAGAGGTGTGTACCCAGCCAGCCAATCCCACCCATCAGGATACCGGCCAGGGTATAACTGCTGATGCGCCCGGCATTGTAAAAAAGTAGATAGGGGAAAGCCTGACGAATACTTTTTTCCCCGGCCATGCCATTTTGTGGATTGATACCGACACAGAGCGCACCGACAATCCCCCCGCACATTGCCACGCAATGCACTCCGCCCAGCAGACCCACCATAAAAGCAGCAATATAGGTTGTATCGACTGTCATGGTACCAGTTGCCCGGGCTTTTTAATCATCAGGTAATAAATCAGCAGGATAACCGGCAGCCCCATCAATGTGGTCATCATAAAGAAGGCGGGATAACCCATATCGTTTACCATGCTACCAGAATACCCGCCCAGTGTTTTTGGTAACAGGGTCATCAATGAACTGAGGATAGCGTACTGTACCGCGGTAAAGGAAATATTGGTCAACCCCGAGAGATAGGCAATAAAAGCCGCACTGGCCAGGCCTGCGCTGAGATTATCTGCCGCAATTACGATGCCGAGCAAAACAATATCATGCCCGTTCTGTGCCAGTAACATAAACAACAGGTTGGTCAGCGAGGAGAGGATAGCACCGAGCAACAGGATCCGCATCACTCCGTAACGTACTGTCAGCACACCACCGAGAAAACCACCCAGCAGGGTCATGATAATGCCAAATACTTTTGTCGTGGTGGCTATTTCGTTCTTGCTAAAACCCATGTCATCATAAAAGACATTGGCAATCACCCCCAGCACGATATCTGAAATACGATACAGCCCAACCAGCAATAAAACCAGAACAGCGGTACGACCATAACGATGGAAAAAGTCATGCACCGGTTCGATATAGGTGTCTTTCACCATGCTTCTATTTACGATATTGAGTAATACCAGCAGGTAAACACTGCCCAGTGAAAAGGCGATTGCCAGGGTGATTCGTATAACTTCGTTTAACAGCCCACTATGAAGTTCAAAATCAAACTGCCTGAAGCCATAAATAAAGCTCAGTACCATAACGATAAACATGATAAAAAAATGGACATAATCAATCGTGGCATGAATATAGGTTTCTACTCTTTTTGTTACGTCCGGCTCATTAATCACCAGAGTTGTCACGATCCCTACCAGCATCAATGCAGCCATTACCAGGTAAGTCTGCTGCCATGCCGCATAGCTATAGGCTTCTGTGGGTGTAAACCAGGATGCAAGATAAAGACCACCGGCACCGGAGACCAGCATGCCGATACGGTAACCCGCGATATACATCGCCGACATCGCTGCCTGCAGTTCTTCTTTTACAATCTCGATTCGATAGGCATCGATCACGATATCCTGTGTTGCCGATGAAAAACCCAGCAAGACCACGGCAAAAGCCATCACCGACAGGCCCTGTGCCGGATTGGTCATTGCCATCCATGTTATCGCACTCATCACCAGTAACTGTGCCAGCAATAACCAGCTTCGGCGTCGACCCAGCAGGCTATACAGCACGGGGAGCGGCAATTTATCCACCAGCGGTGCCCAGATAAACTTGAAGGAATAGGCCAGCGCCGCCCAGCTAAAATAGGTCACTGCAGAACGATCTACCCCGGCATCACGCAGCCAGAGTGACAGGGTGGAAAAGATCAGAAATAATGGC
>JALUTJ010000372.1 GCA_027057985.1 Chromatiales bacterium | reverse complement strand
TTATTATTTTGTCGGCTCTGCTTCGCTTGAGCCGACCTGCACGTTATGTAAAATTATCGATTCTTTAAAACCGAAACCAGCTGACGTATTGCCTGCCCGCGATGACTCAATGCATTTTTCTGTTCAGGAGTTAATTCTGCCGAGGTACAACCATGTTGCGGTACATAAAAAACCGGATCATAACCAAAACCATTTTCGCCATGAGGCTCGGTGGTGATCATGCCTTCCCATGTGCCCTGGCAGATAATGGGAGTTGGATCTTCAGCATGGCGCATGTAAACCAGCAGGCATTGAAAGCGTGCAGTGCGTTTTTCTTCTGGCACATCTTTTAAAGCATCCAGCAGTTTTGCCAGGTTTTTTTCATCGTTTGCACCGGGGCCGGCATAACGTGCCGAGTAGATGCCCGGCGCACCGTTGAGGGCATCGACTTCAAGCCCGGAGTCATCGGCAATGGCAGGCAGAGCGGAAAGTTCAGCTGCATGACGTGCCTTGATAATGGCATTTTCAACAAAGGTCAGCCCGGTTTCATCGGCATCTTCAATATCAAATTCTGCCTGTGGTACAACTTCCATATCGAGCGCGGCAAGCATTTCGCCCAGCTCGCGTACCTTTCCCCTGTTATTACTGGCAAGAACAATTTTCTGCATTAGCGTATCCTCTGCATAAACTACGACAGGTAGTTTAGTCTTTTAATGCCGCGGTCTGTTTTTCGATGAGCTGCTGGATAGAATTTTTTGCCAGCTCCAGCATTTGCATTAGCTGTTCACTGGTAAATGGATCGTCACCTTCCGCCGTGCCCTGGATCTCAATAAAACCACCCTTGTCATCCATAATCACATTCATATCGGTATCACAGTCTGAGTCTTCAATATAATCGAGATCACTGACGGCGGTTCCCTTATAGACTCCCACCGAAACCGAGGCAACATGGCGGGTGAGCGGGTTTTGCTTGATAATGCCTTCTTTGAGCATATGATTAATAGCATCGACCAGGGCGACATAACCGCCGGTAATCGAAGCAGTGCGTGTGCCACCATCGGCCTGGATAACATCACAGTCGATGGTAATGGAGTTTTCACCGAGTTTTTTCAGATCAACCGCAGCACGCAGTGAACGACCGATAAGACGCTGAATTTCCATAGTGCGGCCACCCTGCTTGCCACGAGCCGCCTCACGTCCCATGCGTGAACCCGTAGAGCGTGGCAGCATACCGTATTCTGCAGTGACCCAGCCCTGTTCCTGGCCGCGCAGAAAACCGGGTACCCGCGTTTCCACCGAGGCGGTGCAGATAACTTTGGTATCACCAAATTCAACCAGCACCGATCCTTCTGCATGTTTGGTGTAGTTACGGGTGATACGAATATCGCGGATTTGTTCGGGAGATCGGCCACTGGGTCGCATATTGATGCCTTATATATAGTTAAAATCGCCTGAATTATAACAAAAGCCTGCTCCAGAACCAGAAAAAAATCTGTTGCTAAAGTATTAAAGCCGGCATAGTCATGGCCGATATATAGGCTGTATGGCAATAATGCCTGCTATTGATGAAAAGGTGGTACCCGGTTTGAACATAAGCCGTCAATTCATACTCACAATTCTGTTGTCTCTATCTTCATTTGCTCTCTTTGCTACTGAGATCATTATCAAAGTATTCGATGAGGGTGATGCCGTAGCAATGGCAGAAGTCACCCTGGTAAATGCAAAGACCCACCAGGTTATCCATAATGGATTTACGAATCATTCCGGTATCTATCGTCACAGGGTCAAACCGGGAAAATACAGGGCAATTATTGCAAAGGAAACTTTTGCGGATGTCATACTGAAAAATTTGCAGGTAAAGAAGTCGAATTTGCGCAAGACGGTAGAGATTGTCCCCATGGCCTTTGTAAAGGAAAATGCCACGGATGATGACTGCGATTAAAAAACTGGCACAGACATAAAAAAACCGGGGACATAAATAACTTTATGCCCCCGGCAAACTGTGATCCGGTTTAACGCATTTGTATCGTTATTGTGCCGGATTCACCACTATGACCATCGGCATCGGTTGCAATCACCGTGGTTGTGGTTGGGAAACGACCGGCACGGAAAAGACCGGTTTGTGGATCTATCGTTCCTGCTGCAGGATTAGTTAACGACCAGGTATAAGGTGCTGGTCCACCGGTTGCAGTAAACTGGATGGTACCAAAACGCGGTACTGATGCAGTAAACGGTGTGATCTCGATAATATGATTATCCGTTACCGTAATCACACCACTGCTACCGGCAATACCATCAGCATCCGTAGCGGTTACCACCACGGTACCTGCTGCAATAGCGGTCAATAATCCTGTATCAGGATCAATCGTAGCGACTGTGGTATCACTGACACTCCAGCTATAGGGTGCAACACCACCTGTGGCACTGAACTGAAGTGTGTCATTGATAATAACGCTTGCAGTTTGTGGATCGACCACGACATCTCGTACCGTAATATTACCACTTGTTAGCGAAATACCATTGGCATCGGTGACCGTCACCTGGGTTGTACCCGCACCCACGGCTGTAAGCAGACCATTGGCATCAATTGTCGCCACGGCAAGGTTACCACTGCTCCAGCTATAAGGAGCAGTACCACCGCTTGCAGTGAACTGCTGTGTATCACCTGCTGCCAGTAATGCAGTATTCGGGCTAATGGCAATATCGGAGACGATAATATTACCGGTGCTGTCAGAGAAACCATTGGCATCGGTGACACTAACCTGAACCGTTCCAAGTGCAACGGCAGTCAGTAAACCGGTGCTGCTGTCGATGCTGGCTATGGCAGGATCAGAACTGCTCCAGCTATAAGGCGCGGTGCCACCACTTGCGCTAAATTGCAGAGTATCACCAATCTGAAGCGAGGCGCTATCTGGTGAAGCAACCACTGTGGTAATGGTGAGATCGGCACTGCCACTGACACCATTGGCATCACTGGCCGTTATCGTAACCTGACCCGGAGCGAGTGCTGTGAGCAGGCCGGTACTATCGATACTGGCTAACGTGGTATCGGATACACTCCATGAATAAGGTGCGGTACCACCTGTAGCACTGTATTGCTGTGTAGTTCCTGCGGCAATGGTTGCATTTGCCGGGGTAACATCTATTCGCACCAGGCCGGCCAGTGCATTGGCG
>JALUTJ010000371.1 GCA_027057985.1 Chromatiales bacterium | reverse complement strand
CACTGGGTACAGGCGCAGGGCAAACCCCGGCATATTGTGACCTTGCTCGGTCGTCAGATCAGTGCCCGGCACCTGGCTCGTGTTACCGAGGTGGTCAGTGAGCAGGGTTTCAATATTGAACAGATCACGCGTCTCTCCGGGCGGATATCACTTCAGAGCCAGGCTGAAAACAGAGCTGCCTCGGTTCAGCTTTCGCTTAGTGGCGAGGTGGAGGATATCAGTGCCATGCACGCTCGCTTCCTGCAAATTTCTTCTGAGCTTGAGCTGGATATCGCGGTGCAGGAAGACAATCTTTACCGTCGCAGTCGTCGCCTGGTCTGCTTTGATATGGATTCCACCCTGATACAGGTAGAAGTGATCGATGAACTGGCAAAGGCAGCCGGTGTCGGCGAGCAGGTGGCAGCGATTACCGAATCTGCCATGCGCGGGGAGATTGATTTTTCCGAAAGCTTCCGCCGCCGCATGGCTCTGCTGGAAGGTCTGGATGAGTCGGTCTTGCAGGGCATTGCCGAAAGCCTGCCGATTACCGAGGGCGCCGCTCGCCTGATTAAACACCTGCGTCATTTTGGTTACAAGGTGGCAATTCTTTCTGGCGGCTTCACTTATTTTGCCAACTACCTGAAAGAAAAACTGGGCATCGATTATGTTTATGCCAATCAACTTGATTTTAAAGATGGCAAACTCACCGGAAAAGTAAAAGGTGAAATAGTCGATGGGCAGATGAAAGCCCGTCTGCTGGTTAAAATTGCTGAAGAGGAAGGTATCAGTACCGAGCAGGTCATTGCCGTGGGGGATGGTGCTAATGATTTACCCATGCTATCGATTGCCGGGCTTGGTATTGCTTTTCATGCCAAGCCACTGGTGAAGGAAAAAGCACGGCATGCCATTACCAACCTGGGACTGGATGCAATTTTATACCTGCTGGGTATGCGTGATCGTGAACTGGCGGAACTGGAAAATATAAAGTCATAATGACAGACCTGACAGAACAACAGACACTGGATATTTTCTGGATGCAACATGCGCTGGAACTGGCGCATCGTGCCGAAACCGAGGCTGAGGTACCAGTGGGTGCGGTCGTAGTGTATCAGGATCAGGTTATCGGTGAAGGCTGGAACCGGCCGATAGGTGATACTGATCCTACCGCCCATGCCGAAATCATGGCGTTGCGTTCTGCAGCAAAAAAACTCGATAACTACCGTCTGCTCGATAGCACGCTCTATGTCACGTTAGAACCGTGTATTATGTGCACCGGCGCCATTATTCACGCCAGGGTTAAACGGGTTGTTTACGGTGCGCTGGATCCAAAAGCCGGAGCACAGCAAAGTGCTTTTACCATTCTGGGAACAGATTGTCTTAATCACCAGGTTGAGGTAACGCACGGCATTATGGCAGAAGAATGTGGCAATGTGCTGAGTGAGTTTTTTAGAAAAAGAAGAGCAGAAAAAAAGAGAGGCTAGTATGAAGCGGCTTGTTGTTTTTATTTTTATGTTAATGGTCTGGCAGACGCTGATGGCGGCAAAATACCCGGCTGCGGATGTAAAAATGGAACTAAAGCAGGTTTCAGCTCATGTTTATTATATTCAGGGCAAAGCCGGTATCGCAACCGATAATGAAGGCTTTATTTCTAATGCTGGTTTTGTTGTAACCGATGAGGGTGTCGTCGTCTTCGATACGCTGGGTACGCCATCACTGGCTTATATGCTATTACAGAAAATTCGCAGCGTTACAGATAAACCTGTTATAAAAGTGATTGTCAGTCATTATCATGCCGACCATATCTATGGCTTACAGGTATTTAAAGAACTGGGCGCTACAATTATTGCGCCAAAAGGTGCCATGGAATACCTTTCTTCACCAACCGCCACCGAGCGCCTCGAAGAACGTCGTTTCTCACTGGAACCCTGGGTCAATGAAAGCACTCGGCTGGTTTATCCTGATAAAATTATTGATAAACCCTATGCCTTTACGCTGGGTGGGATTACTTTCAGGCTCGATCCCCTGGGTGCAGCCCACTCCGATGGTGACCTGACAATGTATGTTGAACCGGAAGGCGTGTTCTTCAGTGGTGATATTATCTTTGAAGGGCGTATTCCTTACCTGGGTGATTCCAATACTCGTCTATGGCTAAAAACTTTAACCGAGATGGAAACTGCAAATATCCGTGCGCTGATCCCGGGACACGGACCGGCAGCAAAAAAGCCGAAACAGGCGATTCGCTTTACCCGCCAATACCTGGCTTATATCCGCAAGGTGATGAAAAAAGCAGTGCAGAACATGGATGACTTTGCGAGCACTTATAACAATACCGACTGGAGTGCCTTCTCAAAACTGCCTGCCTTTGCAGAAGCCAACCGGCGTAATGCTTATCAGGTTTACCTGTCTATGGAAGAGGAGCTTTTCAATAATTAGGAGTTAAAGTGCAGGAGAAACATAAGCCACTTTTGTCGGCTGATGCTTGTCCTGAGCAATATGCCAGCGCAGAATATCGTAATAAGTACGAATATTTTCAACATACTTAACCGGTTCATTACCACGCGCATAGCCAAAGCGGGTTTTTCTGTACCAGCGCTTCTGCCGTAATAGCGGCAGCGTTTCTTTTACATCAACCCACTTGTCCGGGTTGCCACCACGGCGTTTGGTGAGCATGCGGGCATCTTCGAGGTGACCAAAGCCCACATTATAAGCGGCAAGCGTAAACCAGAGCCGATCCTGATCATCGAGCCTGTCAGAGAACTTGTCGTACAGGTTACGCAGGTAGCGGGCACCACCTTCAATACTTTGTTCCGGAACGGTACGGTCTTTAATACCAAGGTCTTTGGCAGTGAGGTTTGTCAGCATCATAATGCCACGCACCCCGGTTGGTGAAATAGCACGTGGGTTCCAGTGAGATTCCTGGTAGGCAACTGCTGCGAGTAACTGCCAGTCGAGGTTATTCGCCTCTCCGGCGGTTTCAAAAAATGACTGGTAGCGTGGCAGGCGGTAACGTACATGGCCAAGATAGGTTGGGGTTCCGGCATAGTTATATTTACGTGCATGGCCATAGTGGCGCTTAATTAGCTTGGCCAGTTCACCGGACTTTTTATACTGTTTGAGGAACTTGTTCGCTTCTCTGTAGAGCGAGTCATCCCCTGTTTTGGAAAAGGCCCAGGC
>JALUTJ010000370.1 GCA_027057985.1 Chromatiales bacterium | reverse complement strand
TCAAGACTAAACTGCCAGAATTGTGAATTCTCTGTATAATCGCCGCCATGGCTAAATCGAAAAAAGACAAAAAGAATCCTTCCAGCACCATTGTCCTCAACAAGAAGGCACGGCATGACTACCTGCTACAGGACCGTTTTGAGGCCGGTATCGTACTCGAGGGCTGGGAAGTCAAGAGCCTGCGCGCCGGCAAGGTGCAGATACGGGATAGCTATGTCTTTATCAAGGATAACGAAGCCTGGATCAGTAACCTGGTTATTACCCCGCTGGAAACGGCCTCTACCCATATCCGCCCGGAACCGGCACGGGTGCGCAAGCTGCTGTTACACCGCGAAGAAATCAATAAACTGATTGGTGCTGTGGAACGCAAGGGCTATACCCTTGTGGCCACCGCCATGTTCTGGAAAAAAGGCCGCGCCAAGCTGGAAGTGGCACTGGCCAAAGGTAAGAAAGAACACGACAAGCGTGCCACGGAAAAAGAACGTGACTGGAAACGGGAAAAAGCGCGGATACTCAAGTCATCCTGAAGATTCAGGACGCGTTGGCAACCCGTTGCAGGCCATACTTGCGCATTTTTTCAACCAGGGTAGTCCGACGCATATTCAGCTTTTGCGCTGCATGCGCGACAACACCATTTGATTCTTCGAGTGCCTGCTTGATCAGGTTGGATTCAAGGGTGAGTAAATGTGCCTTGAGATCGATACCCTCTTTTGGCAGGACATCATCGCCGGTAACCTGGTTAACGATATGTGATACCACCCGCTGCTGAGTATGCAGATCATCCGAGCTCGAAGTCGTTTCGGCAGGTATCTTGCTAACATCAAAGCCCTTGCGGTATTTTTCCGGCAGATCCTGAACATCCACCACGCCATTGGGGAACATAATCAGCAGGCGTTCCACCAGGTTGGAAAGTTCACGCACATTACCCGGCCACTCATATTGCTGTAATGCCGCCACCGCATCCGTGGTAAGGCGTACCGAACCGCGTTTGCTGTTTTCCAGACGTATAATCAGTTCATCTAGCAACAGCGGGATATCTTCTGTGCGCTCTGACAGGGAGGGCATTTCAATGGGGAAAACATTCAGACGGTAAAACAGGTCTTCACGAAAACGGCCTTCGCTGATTTCATTTTCAAGGTTACGGTGAGTGGCCGCAATGATGCGGACATCCGCTTCGATACTCTTGTTACTGCCCACGCGCTCAAATACACGTTCCTGGATAACCCGTAACAGTTTTACCTGCATCGCCAATGGCATGTCACCAATCTCGTCCAGAAACAGCGTGCCGCCTTTTGCCAGTTCAAACCGACCCTGGCGGGCTGTTATGGCGCCGGTAAAGGCGCCCTTTTCATGGCCAAAGAGTTCACTCTCGAGCAGGTCGGGGGGAATTGCGCCACAGTTTACCGGTACAAAAGGTTTATCTTTACGATCAGAATGATAATGCAGGTTACGTGCAACCACTTCCTTGCCGGTACCGGAGTCACCGAGAATCAAAACATTGGCATCGGTGGTGGCAACCTGTTCAATGAGCTTCCGTACACGGGAGATGGCATCACTGACACCCACAAGGCTACGAAACAACATCTCGGAGGCAGACTCTTCCGAGCTATGTTGCAGGTAAAACATTTTTACATTTTGTAAAGCAATGCGCAGTTTTTTTAACGTGGGCGGGAATACCAGGGTATCGGTAATCAGTGCGTCCACTTTTTCAGAAAGTGGTTTGTCGGCAAAAACCAGTATCGGTACACGATTATTGTATTTTAGCTGTACTGCTTCGATTTGTTTCAGCAGTTTTTTCTCATCATCGGGATTCGATAAAACGACAAAGTAAGGGTCTTCTTTTTGGGAAACAGTTTCGACAGTGTCGGCAAAGTTGATGGAGTCCAGTTCGGCAAAATCAAAAATAGTTTTTATTTTAATGCGTGATTCGGAATCCGGATCAATCACCAAAATACTCTTATCTTTGACCAGGTCTAAAGACATGCAAATGTTCCCCCGTAAAACTCACTGCAATACAACTTTATAAATCAAGATATTAGATAGCGGATCAGGGGATGTCAAAAAGCTGACGGCCAAATCAGGCCCGATTTGAAAGAGTTTACGAAGATGTAACATTTGCGACAGAATTCATCTGCGAATGATTATTTTATAAGCAATATTTCGGTTTATTGGCCTCTTAATTATCAGGTCTTTAAATAGGCATTGACCGCACGTTTACCCCGACCAAGCTGGTTTAACTGTACAGCCATCTGCTGCAGTTCACTTTCACCGCGCAGGATAACCTCCGCATCCAGTTGCATTACCTGTTCAAGCAGACTACTCATCGAAGGCAGGGCTTCATTGATATCTGGATGCGAAAACAGCGCCTGCATGGCATTTTGCCGTTCGTTCTCCAGTTCACGTGCCGCTTCCCAGTCCTGGCTTTCTGCCAGCTGCGCAATTTTCTGGCTCAGGTTCAGTACCACCCTGGCATACTGCACCGGTTGCAGATATTGAATATTCTCACTCATGTCTCAAACCTCAGGGATGCTGTTGCATCTGTGCTTGCTGCTGCATTTCCTGTTCACCCATTTCAGCCGGGATCTGTTCCCAGGCATTTTTCACTGAGTTCATCAGCGAAGCCACCTCATCGAGGATATCCGGATTATTTTCGACATTGGCACGGGCAAGGCGACGGGTCATATAGTCATAGAGATCATCCAGGTTTTGTGCTATCTCACCGCCATTTTTCAGATCCAGGCTGGCACGCAGTCCTTCAACAATAGAAATGGCCCAACTGATATGTCCACCCTTTTCAGAGATATTACCGCGCTCCATAAAGCCTTTGGCAAAGGCAATTTTTTCCAGTGCACCGTTCATTAACATTTCTATCAGGCGGTGCGGACTTGCAGCTTCTACACTGGATGAAACACCAACCCGGTTATACTGCTGTACTGCTTTGTGCATCTTTGCCATATTCATAACTTACTCCTGGCTTCTGTTTTCAGTTAATATCACTTTTTCGCCGCGCCTGGTAAAGCTGAGAGTTTTTCTTCCAGGAAATTACTGGTTGATCTCATCTTACCTAACATAGCGTCCAGATTTGAAAATTTCTTTAGGTATCTTTGTTCGGAAGTTTCAAGCTTCCTCACCAGATCTTCTCGCTGTTCCTTTATGTTCTTTATTCTTTCGTTATAGCCTTCGATACGAGAATCAATGAGGCCATTACTTTCAAGAAAGCCCTCGGTAGCATTATCAAGAATCGCGGCAATACCATTGGTAACAACGAGGTTACCCCGGTTACCGGTTTCGGTACCGCCTACCTCGAGGACAATGCCTTTTAGTTCACCTTCAAGTTTGAGCTTTCGACCTTCTCCCACCAGGTCATAGCCATTGACAGTGGCTGTCAGGTTTCTGCCAGCCTTACCTTCTGCCACCTGTAGCCCGGCAAGATCGGCCAGTTTTGCTGAAGCCGATAACAGGCTTACCACCGAGCCCAGACCAACACTACTCGAGGTAATCCGTAAGCTATTATTGATAAAGTCAACCGTAACCGACTTACCTTTTGCCGCCAGTGTCGAATCCCTGTTAATGGCCTGTTGCAGGGCATTAGCCAGTTCCTGTCCGCTTGCATACTGCCCCGGTGCCAACCTGATTTCACTGCTGCTGACATCATCGACCTTGACGGAAAATTTTTCAGGTGTATCGAAACGAAAGCCTTGTGCACTGGTAGATGCCTGTCCCTGGTAAAAGCCGGATGAAGGAATCTGCTGAACCGTGATATTAAAAATACCGTTGACGTCTGGAACCCTTTCACTGCTCACGCGAATACGGGGATCGCTCACCGAAACAGCCGCAGCAAAAAGATGCGCGATTTCATCGACATGTTGCTCCAGGGCTCTGTCGAGTTTTGCCTGATCCAGCTCCAGCATCCCCTCGCGTGAGCTGGTTATTCCGATATCGGCCAGTGAAACCAGGTTATTGTTAATACCACTGAATGACGTTGCAAGCCGGCGGCGTATCTGGTCACTGATACCGCGAATACCCGCATCACCTGATAACGGTCCTGCAGTGCCTGTTTCAGGATCATAACCGGTCAGGGAATTAATGGTTGTAACCAGATCATTATAACTTTGAATAAATGATTGAATCGATGTTCTGATGCCGGCGGTTTCTTTTTCAACGCTAAAGGTTTCAAAACCGTCTTCTGTTGTTTTCTTCAGCGTCAGAGTTATACCAGGGATACTGTCCCGGATTTCATTACTGCTGTTTGAAATCGTTATGCCATCGACACTAAAAATTGCATCTCTGGCCTCGGCCACCTGTTGCATATTTTTACCGCTGGGCTGAACCGATGTGTTTTCTTCTTCTGCCGGGTTTTCGCTATCAGCGCTTTCTTCTGAAGCTGCCTGTTCTGCTACCGGATCATAGGCTAATATAGAGAGACCTGCTTCATCTTTGTTGTTTTGATCGTTATCACTGATGGAAATGCGCATGCTGTTTTGCAGCCCGGTTTTTTCCGCATTGAGTACCAGGCGATAACCCGAACCATCATTGATAATACTGGCTTTAACGCCGGCATTGGCCTCGTTGATTGCCTGCTGAATACCCCGCAGGGTCGTATTTTTTTCATCTATCTCGATAATCTGTGCAGGAATCGTGTTGTTCTGAATAAAGTGGTTATCGGCGTTGACTTCGCCAAATTCAATCGTGATTTGCCCGGAGCCAATCGAATCGAGATCGGAGGATACCGGTCTGGAAATCAGTTTCTGAGACTGGGCTAACTGGGATATTTCGATATTATATGTGCCCGGTACCGCGTTATCTGCCGCGATAACGGTGAATTTGTCTTCATTTGAAGAAGTTGCATTGATGGATTTAAACGCGTCGGCCTTACGCAGTGGTGCGAGTGATGCCTGAAAGTCGAGTAATGCGCCCTTGAATGTCCCCATTGCAGTGAGACCTTCCTGAACCTTGATTTCTTTCTTGTCCAGACGAGCCTTGACTGGTGCTCCTTCGGCAGCAACAAGCTGATCGACGAGATTTCGGACATCCAGCCCTGAACCCGAGTTTGTTGCATTAATCGTTGGCATCGATAGACCTTTGCTCCAGCAGTTTCAAAACTAATAAGAGACCGGCTATGTCGCCATAACCGGTCTTTATTATTGAAGAATGCAAGTTCAGTACCAATTTATGCCTTCAATTCGATAAGAAAACCCTTGGGTTGTTCATTTTCCAGGCTTTCCATCAAGTGGCGAGAAATGGCCAGCATCTCTTCCGAGGGTATCTGGCGTATGACCTCATCACTTTCCGAATCGATTACCTTGACAATAACACGCCCGGTTGTGTCATCGACACTAAAGTCGATATCCCGTTGCGTGTTCTGCACATAGGCATTTAACTGGCTGACTACGTTCTCCAGGGCTTCCTGGGAGAGTTCGACGTCAACTTCTTGAGTCTCTACCACTGTTTCCTCCACGGCAACGGTTTGCCGCTGTGCGGCCACCTTTGCCGTGGAATTACTGGAGCGGCTGCTGTCAACAGAGCTCGCCAGTAAAGCCACATTGGTAATAGACTGAGTCGCCATAGTGTCACCTCATATCGGTTATTAAAGAAAGACTTGTAAAAAAGTCGTCTTCAACGCCACTGGCCTTACTGGAGTAAAGTCAGTACATTTTGAGGTGCAACATTGGCTTGCGCCAACATAGCAGTACCAGCCTGTTGCAGAATCTGATTACGCGTCAGCTCTGCAGTTTCTTTCGCGAAGTCAGTATCACGGATACGTGAACGTGCAGCACTGAGGTTTTCAGAGTTGGTAGAGAGGTTCGCAATGGTTGAACCAAAACGACTCTGAATCGCACCAAATTTTGCACGCTGATTACTTACCGTATTCAGTGCAGCATCAACGGTAGCCAGGGCCAGGTTAGCACCTTCAACCGAGCTAACATCCATATTGGCAACTGCATTCAACTGAGAGGCCTCGGTCTGGTTAACCACGGTCTCACCCGCATCACCGACGACACTGAAGGACTTGTCAGAATCGAAGGTAACCTGACCAGTGATAACAATAGTATCCAGTCCTGAAGTGTCACCATCAGCATTGTCACCATTACCCTGTCCAGAAGAAATCGCAACATCACCTACTCGAAGAGTACCAGCATTTGAGTTACCTGCTGTTTCTGTCAGTGTAATATTATTACCGGTTGAGTTACGCAGGATAATACCTTCACCATTTTCACTGATACGCGCGGTAACACCGGTTTTTGAAGCCAGGTCATTGAACGCGGTAATGGCACCGGCAAGACCGTCATTGCCTTCTGTACCACTGATAGTAAAGGCTACCTTGGTAGCTTCTGCATTATCTGACTTGATATTAACAACATAGGCACCGGCCTGATCGAACGTTACCAGATCTTCGGTTAATGCAAACGCGGTAACACCGGTTTTGTTTGCTTTACTGGAAACCGCTTCCGCCACATCACGGGCACTGCTGCCGGGATCGATGGTAATCGTTTCTGCACCCAGGGAACCAGTGACCGTCAGGTTTTCACCGTCGAGACGCGCGGCAGTGGAAGCCGAAGAACCCGCACCTTCAACACGATAGTTACCAAAGTTATTGGTACGGAAGTTCGCCGTGGTGGCCTGGATTGTCTGGTTGGCATTGGCACCGACCTGGAAGATGGCTGTACCAAAGGTACCATCCAGTAATTTCTGACCGTTGAACTCGGTAGAAGATGCAATACGATCCAGTTCTGAAACCAGCTGGCTTACTTCAGCCTGTAGTGCCTGGCGATCCGATGCAGAGTTCGTTGCATTGGCAGACTGTACCGCCAGCTCACGAATCCGTTGCAGGATATTACCTGATTCAGATAAGGCACCTTCAGCCGTTTGTGCCAGTGAAATACCATCATTGGCATTTCGTACCGCCTGGTTCAAACCACGAATCTGAGAGGTAAAACGCTCAGAGATGGCCAGACCTGCTGCATCATCCTTGGCACTGTTAATACGTAAACCCGAAGACAGACGTTGCAATGATGTCTGCAATGCTGACTGGGATGTATTCAAGTTACGCTGTGAATTCAGCGACATGATATTGGTGTTAATGACTTGAGGCATGACGCACTCTCCTTAACTTGATTCCCGCTGGACCACCAGGGTGTACCAGGGGAGGCTTAACTTTTAGCGGATATACAATTCAGCTGATTGTATTTACCGCTCCCATCAACACTAGCGTCCGGGCATTTTTTTCCTTTAGGGTAATAGTGAGAAAAAACCATGAATCACAAATATTGTAACCTGTTGTTTTTATTATAAATATTAAAAATCGGCCGAAAAAATTTGAAAATTTTTAAACCAAAGAGCGTGCGGAGAGCCACAGAGGCATTCATTGTGCCTTAGCAAAAATAATCGTGGAAAAATCAGAGAAAATTAAATAATGAAATATCCTGCACCCGGGTAAAGGCCTTTTGCGAGGCTTCCAGCCCGGTCAGTTCCAGGTTGAGACGACTGACCGCTTCTGCAAAATCAAGATCTTCGACATTGGAAAGAATTTCCCGAATCTGAATTCGGTAGGCATCATTAATGATTTCCTGGCTATCCAGGGCATTAAGACGTGCGCCAATATTACCCCGAACCTCAAGTACATTATCCAGCGCCTGGTTAAGATCAGACAGGGAACGGCTCATGGCATTATGGAACGCCACCTTGTCATTTTCGCCCGGTGTTTTCGATTTCAGTGCCTGGATCAGGTTTTCCAGCGTGGTAAACATATCCTGGTGCTGACTGGGACGAACGATAAAGACATCGCCATCGGCAACCTCACCCTTAATTGAGGTATGCACACCATTAAATTCGATTTCCTTGCCTGACTGGAACGGAACGCCAGCTTTAAGAATTTCACCTTTTGAATTGACCACGCTATAGGTAACAGGGATTTCACCACCCCGACTCTCATCGGCATAGTTTTCATAACTCTGATCGATAACGATGGCATAGGTATCCGGAATATAATCGCCGGAAGCCTGCCCCGGATCAATGACGCCATTACCCTTATTATCCTTTGAATCAAAAACGGCAAAAACACCATTGCCATTTTTAATTTCAAGAAAAACTTCCGACCCCGGATCATCAACTGCAATACGACGGGTGCGGCTGATCTGAATTTCACGATGACTTTCATCACCATTGTACTCAAAGCCACCGGCCTCGTTACGAGAAAATGGTTTATATCGACTCAGTCCGCCGGAATAAAGATATTCATTATTACTGTCCGTAGTATTGGCCAGGTTTAAAAGCGCATCCTGTATCTGCTCTACCTCGGCCGCGATAAAGGCGCGGGTACTTTCATTCTGTGAATCATTATTGGCCTGTACCGCAAGCTCACGCACGCGGTGAAGAGATTCAACCACGTTCTGCAACACCCCTTCCGACAGGGTGATACGAGCCCTTGCAGCATCAACATTGGACTGGAACTGATCGATTGCAGCCAGGGTATCCTTGAGATTAACTACACGCGCAGCAGCAACCGGGTTTTCAGAGGGTTTGAATATCTTTTTACCCGTTGCCACCTGCTGTTGCGTGCGACTTAACTTTTCATGCTGCTTGAGCATGGAGTTAACCGCATTAGTCTGCATCTGTGATGTTGATATGCGTGTCATTATCTTCTCAGTACACCAATAAGAGTATCAAACATTTCATTTGCGGCACCGATGACCTGAGCATTAGCCTGATAAGCCTGCTGGTAACGTACCAGGTTTGCCGCCTCTTCATCCATATTTACACCAGATACCGCCTCTCGTTGCGCCTTAGCCTGACCATAGAGAATATTCTGTGCTTCACGATTAACGTCCAGCTCATGTGTCTTACTGCCAACACGAGTAACAAGCTGGCTATACACTTCGCTGTAGTTGGAATTACCGTTATCAAGCGTCGGCTTGCTTTGCAGTGCACCCAGCTCAAGAGCATTAACATTATTCCCTACGGCATCCTTGTTAAACTCGATAACAAAAGTATCACCCGCCCTGGCCTTACCCGATATCTGCACATTATAACCAGGTGTAAAACCTTCTGGAGTTGGGAACAGGTTGATACCTTTTTCCGCATCATAGTTAATACGACTACCAATCGGATTGATATCCTCGCCCCCACCATCACTGTCTGCATCATGATCATCTTCTTCTAGCAGAGAACTTACCGTGGTGGAACGCCGGGTTTCTTCTGTCTCTATATGTGGTGTCTCCGGTGAACCCTTACCTTCCTGTACTCCTTCTGTTTCTGGAATATCTTTGTTCTGACTGGCAAGCTGGCGAGCAGCGATCACCTTGCCCTTGTCATCAAGTAACTCGATGGTATTTTCATCGATAAAATGAACCGTAATGGTGGGACTCAACACTCCTTTTTCCAGCTGAAAGCTCGGTGCATTGATATCTTCTATATTTTTAAGTTCTGCCTTTGCATCCCCCATATTATTAACTGAACGGCGTACTCGAACCGGGGCTGCGGCAGCAATATCATTGGCACGTTTAATCGCTACACCGAAATCCCTGGCCGCACCCCGGGTAGGACGAATCATATAGCTGTCACCATTGGCAATCTCGGTACCTCGTTTAAGCTCAATAGTGAAGCCTTCACTTTCTACATGTTGTGGCAATGAATCAAACTTACCGACAATTTTTTCATCGCTTTTTCTGATCAGAGTATAGATACCTGCATTGTAGTTTAGAATGTAATCACTGGTCGTCAGATTATC
>JALUTJ010000369.1 GCA_027057985.1 Chromatiales bacterium | reverse complement strand
ACTTTGTACCATATCTGTGATACCACCACCGGGGCTCGATGATCTTCTTTCACCAGTAACCGGAGGCCATTGGCCAGCTTGAACTCATGCACCCCGTTTTTTGCCGCTACCGGACTCAAAGGTGCCAGCAAGGAAAAGAGCAGCAACATAAATGATAAATATTTTTTCATCGACGAATAACCCTGGTTACGATTGTCAAAAACAGATAAACCCCTACTTCGCCATGACGTGAAGCCGGGTAAATGATAAACTTTGCATTTATTATACAGACTTTAAATCCATTTCTACGACACATAAATCCATGTTTAGTTTCCTGAAAAAAAATAAACCCGCCGCAGACGATACCGAGCCGCAAAAGCCCGAAGGACTTTTCGCCCGTCTGAAAAACGGCCTCAGCCGTACCCGCCATAACCTTACCGAAGGGCTGGCTAACCTGGTGCTGGGAGCAAAGTCAATCGATGATGAACTGATGGAGCAGATCGAAGACACCCTGATCACCGCCGATATTGGTATGGATGCCACCATGCGCATCAGCCAGCACCTGCTGCAGAAAGTCTCGCGAAATGAACTCAAGGATGCCGATGCCCTGTTTACCGCCCTGCATGATGAAATGCAGGCCATCCTCGCCCCGGTGGAACAACCTCTGCAAATCCCTGAACAGGATACGCCTTTTGTGATCCTGGTGGTGGGCATCAACGGTGCGGGTAAGACCACCACCATAGGCAAGCTGGCCAAGCGCCTGCAAAACGAAGGCAAATCCGTGATGCTGGCCGCGGGGGATACCTTTCGTGCCGCTGCGGTGGAACAGCTGCAGGTCTGGGGCGAGCGGAATGCAATCCCGGTTGTGGCACAACAGGGGGGGGCCGACAGTGCCTCGGTCATTTATGACGCACTGGAATCGGCAAAGGCAAAAAAGATCGATGTGCTGATCGCCGATACCGCCGGACGTTTACACACCCAGTCCAACCTGATGGAAGAACTGAAAAAGGTGAAGCGGGTCATGAGCAAGATCGACCCGGCAGCGCCCCATGAAACCATGCTGGTACTCGATGCCGGCACTGGCCAGAACGCCATTAACCAGGCCGAGCAGTTTAACCAGGCCATGCAACTAACCGGTATCACCCTGACCAAACTCGATGGTACCGCCCGTGGCGGTGTGATCTTTGCCATAGCCGAGAAGCTGGGTATTCCGATTCGCTTTATTGGCGTGGGCGAAGGCATCGAAGACCTGCGCACCTTCAATGCCAGAGAATTTGTCGATGCCCTGTTTGACTGAAATAATTTTTCAACCACAGAGACACACAGAGTAGATCTTAGATAGGTCGGTTCAAGGAGCAAAGCGACGGAACCGACATTATAATTTGTCGGCTCCGCTGCGCTTGAGCCGACCTACATAGCAGGATATTTTGCAGCAAAATGTTATGAGCGACCGTCGATTTCAGGGATGAAATCGTCGAGCGGCCAGGGACGGCGAATAGCGTGTCGCGAATAACGTTTTGCGAGAAAAATATCCGTAGATTTTTTGTTTTTGTCAGATTGAAATCTGACTTATCAAGTTTCCCTACTGGCTTTGCAAACAGTTTCTATCGGTTCCGTCACTTTGATCCTTGAACCGACCTGCCCATGACCTGTTCTGTGTCTCAGTAGTGTAAAATTTTTTCTGACGCACCATTATCCTGCGCAAAGTTTACGTGTTTTCTGCCCCATCCTGTGGTAAAAATGGTATTCGATAATAACAATAGTTTTAGTCCATCTTATGATTCGTTTTGTCAATGCCAGCAAACGCTATAGCAGCGGCTTCGACGCCCTGCGGGATATCAGCTTTCACCTTGATAGCGGTGAAATGGCTTTTCTTACCGGTCATTCCGGTGCGGGCAAAAGCTCGCTACTCAAACTGATTGCCCTGCTCGAACGCAGCAGCCGGGGACAGGTTTTCGTTAATAACCAGAACCTGGCAAAAATCCCGAAACGTCGTATCCCGTATTTCCGCCGTAATATCGGCATTATTTTCCAGGATCACCAGCTGCTTTTCGATCGCACCGTCTATGATAATGTCGCCCTGCCACTGGTGATCGCCGGTTATTCTCGTCATGACACAGGCAAGCGGGTGCGTGCGGCGCTGGACAAGGTTGGGCTTTTAAGTAAGGAAAAGAAATACCCGATCACGCTCTCCGGTGGTGAACAACAACGGGTTGGCATCGCCCGCGCCGTGGTCAACAAACCGCCGCTGATCCTGGCGGATGAACCCACCGGTAACCTTGACCCAGAACTCTCGGCCGAGATCATGGCTATCTTCGAGGAATTCAGCCGGGTTGGTGTCTCGGTGATGGTTGCCACCCACGATATTTCGCTGATATCGAAACTGCCCTATCGCATTCTTACCCTCAAAGAGGGGCAACTGGTAAATGATACGCAGCCCCATGAATAAATCCCGACAGAAAAAAGAGCCAGCCAGCCCGGGTGTCTCGACACAGTTACATTCCTGGCTGCTGCGCCATCTACAGGTGTTTTTCTATAGCCTGGGACAACTGAGCCGGGCTCCCTTTTCCACCCTGATGACTTCACTGGTGATTGGTATCGCGCTGGCACTACCGGCAGGTCTTTACACCTTGCTCAACAATGCCCAGCAGCTAAGTGGTGGCTGGGAGAGCAGTGCCCAGATCTCTGTATTCCTGAAAAAAAACATTCACCCAGAACAGGCGCTCAGGCTGAAAAAGGAGATTGAAGCCTGGCCCGGGGTACAGGCGGTAAGCTATGTCAGCCGTAAACAGGCTCTGAAAGAATTCCAGGCCCTGTCCGGTTTTGGCTCTGCACTCAAGGCTCTGGAGCATAATCCCCTGCCCTCGGTCTTGATCGTCAGGCCGGTATTGAGCGGCAATGACGAGCAGCAAGCCCGAAAACTGCTTGCCCGCCTGCAGCAACTACGCCAGACCGACAAGGCGCAACTGGATATGCAGTGGATTCGTCGCCTTTACGCGATTATGAATATCATCGAGCAGGGCGTGCTGATCCTGTCGCTGTTACTGGCACTGGCGGTGCTGCTGGTGGTCGGCAATACCATTCGCCTGGCAATCCAGAACCGGCGCCAGGAAATCGTGGTGATGAAACTGATCGGGGGCACCGATGCCTTTATCCGTCGTCCTTTTCTCTATAC
>JALUTJ010000368.1 GCA_027057985.1 Chromatiales bacterium | reverse complement strand
GACTGGCAAAATTACCAGTGGCACCAGCCTTATTCTTTAAAGGAATTTCCTGCACTACAGGGTGAGTTATGACAGATACAACGGTTCGCAGGCCAATTAAATGGCAATCCGCTGCTGACACCAATATGGGTATGGTTCGTTCTGTGAATGAAGATTCGATTATGGCCAATCCCGAGGCAGGATTATGGGCTGTTGCTGATGGCATGGGTGGTTATGAAGCTGGTGATGTTGCCAGTAAAATGATAGTGACTGCGCTGGAGGAAATTAAGCCTCAGCAACAGCTGGATCATTATGTCAACGAGATTGAAGACCGGATCATCGATGCAAATCAGCGGATACTTGAGTATGCGGAAATTATGCATGATGGCAGGATGCTTGGAAGTACAGTTCTGAGCCTGCTGATAAAAGGGCAGGTTGGGGTCTGTATGTGGGCTGGTGATTCACGACTGTATCTGCTACGCAATAATCATTTACAGCAGGTATCACGAGATCACAGTCATGTACAGGAATTAATGGATCAGGGCAGCATTACTCCGGAGCAGGCTGAAAACCACCCGGATTCCAATGTTATTACTCGTGCAGTTGGAACCAGTGAAGAACTCTATATTGATATCAAAGCCTTTAATATTCAAATGGGAGATACTTTTCTGCTATGCAGTGATGGCCTTTATAATGCCGTTGATGAGGAAGATATTGAACTCTATATGAAAGATACGGATACCGAAGAAGGAGTAAAACAGCTTATTGTCAAGGCACTGGAAAATGGTGCTCCGGATAATGTTTCTGTCATTCTGGTAAAAAGTGTGACAACGAATTCCAGTCAGTCTACACACTGAGTCAGCGGAAAGTATGCGATTATGAATGAAACAGATAAGAAAAATCAGGCTAAAAAACTCGCTAGTGCTGATACTACAGTTTTGCGTAACAATGAAGCAACACGAGTTCGTCCGGCTGCTAATGCAGAAGACAAAACACGTTTTAAACAGCAACAGAAACCGCCTGTTGATGATAAGACACAGTTCAGACCTAAACAGCGTGCCTCACAGCAGTCACAGGCGGGCGATAAAACACGGTTTAGACCACAGCAGCCCAACACACAGCAAGCTGCAGCTAAATCTACTACAGCAAACACTTCTGCACAAAGTGAAGCCATAACCGGACAGCATCAAATACTGAAAAACCGCTTTATTCTTGAAAAAGTGCTGGGAGTTGGCGGTATGGGGGTGGTTTACAAGGCCAGGGATCGCCTCAAGGTAGAGGCCCAGGATCGTGATCCCTATGTCGCTATCAAGGTGTTGAGTGAAGAGTTTAAATCTCACCCACAGGCCTTTATTTCCCTGCAGCGAGAATCACGTAAGACACAACGAATCTCTCATCCAAATACGGTGAAAGTTTTTGACTTCGACCGTGATGGTGATGTGGTCTTTATGACCATGGAGTATATGGAAGGCAAGCCGCTTGATCAGCTGATTCAGCAATATAAGGCAACTGGGCTACCGCGTGATGATGCCTGGGAAATTATTGATGGACTGTGTTCTGCCCTGATCTATGCGCATGAAGAAAATATCGTACATTCCGATTTCAAACCCGGCAATGTCTTTATTATCAATAATAGTACACCGAAAATCTTTGACTTTGGTATTGCCCGAGCAGTGGCCAGCGTGGATGCGCTGGATCGCAAAGGGGGTGATAAAACCGTCTTTGATGCCGGTAATCTCGGCGCCCTGACACCAGCATATGCCAGTTATGAAATGCTGGTGGGTGAAGAACCCGATGTGCGTGATGATGTCTATGCACTTGGCTGTGTTGCATACGAAGTACTGACAGGAGAGCATCCTTACCAGAAAGTGCCTGCTGATGAAGCATTCAATCGTGGTATGAAGCCAAAACGGATTGCCGGTATCAAGAAACACCAGTGGAAGGCAATACAGAAAGCACTTGAACTAAAACGGGAAGATCGAACTGCTTCGGTAGAGCAGTTTCACCGTGAGTTGACCTATGTTTTTAAGCCGGGTTTCAAGAGTGTTGCCGCCTTATTGATTTTACTGACTGCCGGTATTATTGGTTTCGTACAATATACTGGAAATAATGGGCCTGAATATTCTGAAAATGACATTCGAAACGAACTGGAATACAAGATTCGTCTCGATTTGCATAAAAAGGAAATTGCCCGCTTACTTGAAAATCCCACTTTTTCACTCGACTGGGAAGATAATATCTGGACGGAGTATAGCGGTGTAGTAAAGCTGTTGAATAACCGTGAGGATGAATGGCTAGCTGGTGTAAAAAATAAAATATATGATCTTTATATTAGTAAAATCGATCAGTTTATTGCTGATAAGCGTTTTGCGCGGACAAAAATCCTTATAAGTAATGCAAAAAGATATACAGAAGATCCACAAAATCTGGCTGATGCAGGGAATAAACTGGCTCAGGCGATCGAGCAAAACCGTAAAAATCGTGCTATAGCCATGAAGCAGCAGAGACAGCAGGAACTTCAGGTTGCAAAACAGAAACAGGAACAAAAGAAGCGCCTTGATAAATTCAACCTGGCTATGAGTAATGTTAATCAGCAGTTGCAGTGTACATCACGATTAAAAATGCGAGAACTTAAAGTTGCTGTCAACAAGCTTCGTTCCCTCGACAGTACCCGTTATAAAAAGGCTGAACCACGAATCGTACGCACTCTGTCTGCCTGTATTACCAGTATCGGTAAGCTACACCCGGAAAGAGCACTGGAAAACAAGAAGTCGGCGCAAAGAATTTTCCGTGGCAACAGAATGATTGCTGCGATTAATATCAAGCCACGTGATGCCTGTGATATATCTCTGGCCGGTCTTGGTGCACGTGGTACACGTACAACCTGTCGTGATAAAATCAGAGGCAAGACATATGGCCCTGCAATGGTAGTTATACCAGGGAGCCGCGATATTAAACCTTTTGCCATTGGCAAGTATGAAGTTTCAGTAAAAGATTTCAATGAATTCTGCAGGGCGACAAAATCCTGTCCGCTGATAAATAAAAATGGTGAGTTGCCAGTAACAGGGATTTCAATCACCAAGGCACGAAAATACCTGAAATGGTTAAGTAAGAAAACGCGGCAAAAATATCGCTTACCGACCAAGCAGGAATGGGTCTATGCGGCAAGTTCAAAA
>JALUTJ010000367.1 GCA_027057985.1 Chromatiales bacterium | reverse complement strand
CACGTTTACTGCTCTTCTTCTTGCTGACTTTCTTTTTTACCTGCTTTTGATTGTCTGCCGGTGTTGTTTCAATCGTTTCATCCCCGGCTGCTGTTTCCGTTTCAGCTTTATCCACTTTTTCTTCTGAAACTTCATGCTGTGACTTTTTCTTCTCGGTTTCTGTTGTAGTGTCTGTTTCTGTACTTGCAGACGACGACTGACGCCTTGAGCTGAGCCAGTGTTGTACTGAGGCATAGCCTGCCTGTAGTAATGCCCAAAGTGCTAACAGCGTATTAAAGACTTCGGTCATCAGACCCTTCAGTCCCGGTACGGTTTTCTTCCATAATGGTGTGCAGTCCCGGCATCGGGTTTCTTCTGTTTTTTCCGGGAAAGGTTGTTCATTCATCAGGTAGAACTGTTTACCGGCACTGATACAACCGAGAGGAATAACAATAAGCGTCAACACCGTGGCAACCCCGGTACCGAATAACAGACCCACGGCCATGCCCTGGAAAATAGGATCATTAACGATCGCGGCTGAACCCGCCATCAGTGTCAGCGCGGTAATAAAAATTGGGCGCATTCGCACCTGGCCAGCCGCGATAACAGCATCAACCACCTGTTTACCTTCGGCAACCTCGGTTTTGACAAACTCGACCAGCAAAATGGAGTTACGCACGATAATACCGGCAAGGGCAATAAAACCTATCATTGAGGTTGCCGTAAACTCGGCTCCCATAATCCAGTGGCCGGGGATAATACCTATCAGTGTTAACGGGATGGGCGCCATAATAATCCCGGCGATGGTAAAGTTTTTGAACTCCCACACGATCAGGCCATAAATCAGTACCAGTGCAACCATAAAGGCGGCACCCATATCACGGAAGGTTTCATAGGTAACGGTCCATTCACCCGTCCATTCAAAACCGGACTTACTATCATCTTCAGGCGGTCCAATCAGTCCCCATGGCATTCCGCTTATCTTCACCCCATCCGGAGCGGTATAGTTTTTCAGTAGGTCTTCTACTGCAAACATGCCATAGATCGGTGCACCGAGACGGCCTTCCATCTCACCGGTAACATATTCAATTGGGCGTAAATCCTTGTGATAAATCACTTCATCTTCGAGCACCTGTTCAAAGTGACCCAGCTCTGCCAGTGGAATAATCTTTCCTTCTGAATTCATAATCGGCAGGTTTTTCAGACGGGTTACCTGTGAACGCACCGGTAAAGGAACCTGGATAACAATATAGGTGGGTTCAAGCACAACCTTGCGTTTGATATCACCGAGTTTATAACCCCCCATTGCCATGGCCAGGTTCTGATTGATGTTATCAACCGTAATACCACGACGATTTGCTTTTTCGGTATCAACGATAAAACGCCAGTACTGGTAAGGCTCGCTAAGGTAATTATCAACATCAACAACCCCTTCAGCCTTTTCAAACATGGCAGTGATATCACGCGCCGTCTGTCGTCTTATTTCAGCAGTTGGCCCATAAACTTCTGCCACCACGGTTTGTAACACCGGTGGCCCGGGAGGCATCTCGACAACCTGGATTCGTGCACCCAACTTCTTTGCGATGGCTGTGAGATGATGCCGGGTATATTCTGCGATTTCATGGCTGCTTCGTTCACGTTCGTTTTTATCCAGTAACATGACCTGGATATCAGCTTCCCATGACTCCTTACGCAGAAAATAATGTCTTACCATGCCATTAAAATTAAAAGGAGAAGCTGTTCCGCTATAGGTCTGTATCGCAGTCACTTCTGGAATTTTGCGGATTTCACTGGCAAGGCGCTGACTCACACTGGCTGTGACCGGCAACGCGGTACCTTCTGGCATATTGATGACCACGTTGAATTCCGGCTTGTTATCGAACGGTAACATCTTCACCGTAACGATATTGAAATAAAACAGGGAACAGGAAAGCAGGGTTGCCGCGATCAAACCATATAAAAACATCAGGCCATAGCGCCGGTTTTTACACAGCGGTAACATGCAGGGGCGATAAAACCGCCCAATCCATTCACGGGATTTTTCCTCCCGCTCCTCTGCCTTACGCAAAGCATCGAGTTGAGGTCTTACCCGCATGGAAAACCACGGTGCAAAAATAAAAGCTGCGATCAGGGAAAAGAACATGGCAGAAGCACCGAGCACCGGGATCGGGCGCATATAAGGTCCCATCATGCCGCTAACAAAACCCATCGGTAACATCGCAGAGATAATCGTCAGTGTGGCAAGAATGGTCGGGTTACCCACTTCTCGTACCGCATCGATGGCGATATCCAGGGTCGTTTTACCCGCCGCCAGCCAGCGACGGAAAATATTTTCAACCACTACGGTGGCATCATCGACCAGTATGCCAATCGAAAAAACCAGCGCAAAAAGACTAACGCGGTCAATGGTATAATCAATCACCCATGCCGCCCATATCGTGATCAGTACAACAATAGGAATAATAACGATAACCACCGAGGCTGCACGCAGACCTAATCCCAGCAAGCATAAAATACTCACCGCTACCGCGGCTTCAAACAGGGCAATGAGTAATTCATTTACCTTTTCATCGGCGCTCTTGCCATAGTCACGAGTAATTTCAACATGGACGTTATCGGGAATAAGATTTCCTTTTAATGAATCAAGCTGCTTCAGTATCGCCTTTGAAACACTCACCCCGTTGGAACCAATTTTCTTTGCAATTGCGATAGTGACTGCGGCTTCACCATTGGCCACTCCACTCTTACCTTCATAGGATGGTCCACTGACAAAGGTCACATAGCGTTTGGTTTCCTCCGGCCCATCATAGACAAAGGCCACATCACGCAGATAAACCGGTATCCCGTTTCTTACCCCGACAACCAGTCTTGAAATTTCCTGGGCATTGGTAAGAAAAGAACCGGTATAGACAGTAAAAGAACGATTACCAACTTCAATATTGCCGGCGGGTATTTCCGAGTTGGCACTACGAATCGTCTTTGCAATCTCAGCCATGGTAATGCCATAACCGGTAAGGCGTTCCGGCTTGACCTCGATTCGTATCTGTTCCTTTCTGCCACCAACAACAAAGCCCTTACCAGTATTTTTGACTTCTTCCAGGTGTTGCAGAACATCAAAAGCAAGTGTGCGCAGGTTGCCATCATCAACATCCCGTGACCACAGGGTAACGGTAACCG
>JALUTJ010000366.1 GCA_027057985.1 Chromatiales bacterium | reverse complement strand
CTGTACTGATTATGGCTGCAGGTATAGCTGGTTTTTACAAATTCGCGGAGCAGGCACTGCTTTACCGCGTTCTGGCGTTACTGGCGGTTTTTGCAGTTGCATTTTTCATTATTCTGAAAACCAAAATCGGTTCTGATACCTGGAATTTTGGGCGGAGTGCTATCCTTGAAGTGCGTAAGGCAGTCTGGCCTACTCGTCAGGAAACCATCCAGGCGACCCTGATGGTGATGGTGCTGGTTCTGATCATGGGTATTATCCTCTGGTTGTTCGACATGTTGTTATTGTCTGCCGTGCAGATGCTCACCGGGCAGGGAGGTTAGACAGATGGCGTTACGCTGGTATGTAGTACATGCTTATTCCGGTTTTGAGCAACAGGTGATTCGTTCTCTGAAGGAACGCATCAGGCTGCACGATATGGAAGACAAGTTTGGTGAGATTCTGGTGCCAACAGAAGAAGTGGTGGAAATGCGTGACGGGCAAAAGCGTAAAAGTTCGCGCAAGTTTTTCCCCGGCTACGTTCTGATCCAGATGGACATGGACGATGACACCTGGCACCTGGTCAAGGATACGCCGAAAGTCATGGGCTTTATTGGTGGTACCAGCGATAAACCTGCTGCGATCACGGAAAAAGAAGCCAATGCCATTCTGAACCGGGTTCAGGAAGGCGCAGAAAAACCACGTCCCAAGGTATTGTTTGAGCCGGGCGAAGTGGTACGAATTAACGATGGTCCCTTTAACGACTTCAATGGCGTGGTCGAGGAAGTGGACTATGACAAGAGCCGGTTACGGGTTGAAGTTTCCATCTTCGGTCGTTCCACCCCGGTTGACCTGGAATTCAGCCAGGTAGAAAAAAGCTGATTATGCGCAGGTCAGGCTAAAGTCTGAGCGGCGTAAAATATTTTGTAACAGGGGAGATGAGATTTAAGGCTCATCGTTTGCACCCACACCAGGAGTAATATTATGGCTAAAAAAGTCGAAGCGTACATCAAGCTGCAGGTACCTGCACAAGATGCAAATCCAAGTCCACCGGTTGGTCCTGCTTTAGGTCAGCACGGTGTGAATATCATGGAGTTCTGTAAGGCGTTCAATGCACAAACCCAGGAACTCGAAAAAGGCATGCCCGTTCCCGTTGTTATTACGGTTTATAACGATCGCAGCTTTACTTTTATTCGTAAGACACCACCGGCATCAATCCTGCTGAAAAAAGCAGCCGGTATCAAATCCGGTTCCGGTGTGCCTAACCGCGACAAGGTGGGTAAGGTAACTCGTGAGCAGCTCGAAGAGATCGTCAAGATCAAGCAACCTGATTTGACTGCAGCCGATATGGATGCAGGTGTTCGTACAATTGCCGGTACTGCGCGCAGTATGGGTCTGGAAACGGAGGGCGTATAAATGGCTAAGTTAAGCAAGCGCCAGAAGGCAATCCAGGAAAAAGTTGAGTTTGGCAAGATGTATGGCGTTGATGAAGCCATGTCTTTAATTAAAGATCTGCCACGTGCAAAGTTTACCGAGTCGGTAGACGTGTCGGTTAACCTTGGCGTTGACCCACGTAAATCGGACCAGGTTGTTCGCAGTGCCACGGTATTACCACACGGTACCGGCAAGACAGTTCGTGTTGCTGTTTTCACCCAGGGTGAAAATGCTGACAAAGCAAAAGCCGCCGGTGCAGACGTAGTTGGTTTTGAAGACCTTGCCGAAGAAGTAAAAAAAGGCAACATGGACTTTGATGTTGTTATTGCGACACCGGATGCCATGCGCATCGTGGGTCAGCTTGGCCAGGTACTCGGTCCTCGTGGCCTGATGCCTAACCCAAAAGTTGGCACCGTTACTCCGGATGTTGAAAATGCGGTTAAGAATGCCAAGTCAGGCCAGGTTCGTTACCGTACTGATAAGGCCGGTATCATCCATTGCCCGATTGGCAATGTTGATTTTGATGCCACTGCATTAACAGAAAATCTGCAGGCCCTGCTGGCCGATCTGAAGAAGATCAAGCCAGCTTCTGCAAAAGGTCAATACGTGAAGAAAGTGACCGTTTCCACCACCATGGGACCGGGTATTGCGATTGACCAGGCTACATTATCCTTTTAACTGAAGGATTAAAAAGAACTTTGGGGCCGTTGTTACTTTAAGTAGAAACAGCGTCCATCAAAGACCGTCGGTGCGGGGGCTTGCCCTGCTAAATAAACCACTGGTTTGGCCGGCGCAGATGGTGCTCTGAAACAGAATTAAAACCCTGCTCAGGACACTGTAAAGCGTGAAGTCTTAACCGACTTCATTTTGTCCAACGATAAAACCAGGTTTACCCGGTTTTATTATTTAAATAGAGGTGAGTTCACGTGGCACTTAGTTTTAATGAAAAAGAGACTATCGTCGCTGAAGTCGCTGAAGTTGCAAACAGTGCTTATTCTGTTGTTTTAGCAGAATATGCCGGGCTTGAGTCCAACGATATGAACGACCTGCGTGATAAAGCACGCCAGGGCGGTGTTTATCTTCGTGTGGTTAAAAATACTCTGGCTCGTCGCGCTGTTGAAGGTACAGATTACGAATGCATTAAAGACGTTCTTGTCGGCCCTCTGGTACTGGCTTTTTCTCAGGAAGATCCCGGTGCAGCGGCACGAGTTATCAAGGACTTTAGCAAGGAAAATGACAACCTTGTTGTAAAAGCATTATCTGTCAGTGGTCAGTTGCTTGAAGCATCTGAAATCGATCGTTTGGCGAAACTGCCGACAAAAGAACAGGCTATC
This sequence comes from Chromatiales bacterium, assembly GCA_027057985.1. Taxonomy (GTDB): domain Bacteria; phylum Pseudomonadota; class Gammaproteobacteria; order UBA6429; family Thiohalophilaceae; genus JAGLTQ01. The sequence goes on along the minus strand of JALUTJ010000366.1, from coordinate 426 downwards.
AGCATGCTCATGTCGGTTATGCAGGCACCTGTTACCAAGCTTGCGCGTACGCTTAATGAAGTTCCTGGCAAACTGGTCCGTACTGTTGCAGCAATTCGCGATGATAAGCAAGCTGCTTAAGAACTGAAGTTTTTATTATTTTAGGAGAGTAAAATGGCTGTTTCTAAAGACGATATCTTAGAATCAATCAGCAACATGTCAGTAATGGATGTTGTTGAATTAATCGAAGCAATGGAAGAAAAATTCGGTGTTTCTGCTGCTGCAGCGGTTGCTGCTGCTCCAGCTGCTGCTGCCGCTGGTGGTGAAGCTGCTGCTGAGAAAGACGAATTTGACGTTGTTCTGACTGGCTTCGGCGACAAGAAAGTTGGTGTTATCAAGGCCGTTCGTGGCATCACAGGTCTTGGCCTGAAAGAAGCCAAGGAAATG
>JALUTJ010000365.1 GCA_027057985.1 Chromatiales bacterium | reverse complement strand
GCAGGGAGAATCCTGTGACTGTGAAAACCGTATCTGAGCTGGTCAAAAAACTCTCAATATTGTTGACTGAACAGCACAAAAAGCTGGCGGTGGCCGAGTCCTGTACCGGTGGCTGGCTGGCGAAGGCGCTGACCGATCAGTCTGGCAGTTCGGACTGGTTTGAGCGCGGTTTTGTCACTTATTCCAATCTCGCCAAGCATGAAATGCTGAGCGTTTCTCTCGATACGCTGGAAAATTTTGGTGCCGTGAGTGAGAAGACCGTGGCAGAAATGGCAACGGGTGCGCTGGAACACAGTCATGCCGATGTCAGTGTTTCGATTAGCGGTATTGCCGGGCCGGGCGGAGGCTCTGCGGAAAAGCCGGTTGGCCTGGTCTGGTTCGGTTTTGCCCAGCATGAAGCCACTGATACGGTGGTGCTGAGTAAGAAAGAAATATTTACCGGTGATCGAGAGGCGGTACGGCACCAGGCGGTGACTTTTGCCTTGCAGCAACTTGTTGATCTGTTACAAAACTCCCGGGCATGAAGGATACCGCTGCACAAACCCGGCGTCTTTTCCTTGCCCTGTGGCCAACCCCTGAGGTGGTTGCGCAGATCCAGCAGCAGGCTGTAAAGCATTTTAAGGCCTGCCATGGGCGTAACCTCAAGCCCCATAACTGGCATATTACACTGGCCTATTTTGGTGCTTCCGATACAACAACCCGGCAATGTCTTGAACGGCAGGTGCAGACAATCCAGGCCACACCTTTTCAACTGCTACTGACGCAATGCGGTTTCTGGAAAAAACCGGCAGTCGGCTGGCTTGCGCCAGAAAGCGTTCCCCCGGCGCTGGATAAACTGGCCGCCGATATTCAGCAAGTGATCGTGCCCTGTGGCTACCGGCCCGAGGAGCGGCCTTACCGGCCGCATATCACGCTGGTGCGCAAGGCCAAACGCTTTCCCGATACTGAAAATATCGCCCCCATTCACTGGGCAGTGGATAAATTTTGCCTGGTGGAATCGAAAACCCTGCCGGGCGGGGCCGAGTATATTGTGCTTGAAGAATATCCTTTTTTATAACGGGTAGTTATAGAAATGCCCAGCCAGCAAAGGGTTCAATTTCATCGCGGTTCAGGACGATGAGCTGGTAGGCATTGGGGTTAAGCGAATGATCCGGCGTGGTGTCCACCGACATGCGCTGCAGCACATATCCGAGCAGGGCGCGGCGCACGGTAAATTCGATAAGCCCGTCCCTGGCCGAATAATCGGTCAGCAGGATGGCGCGTTTCTTTTCACTTAACCCCGGGTGTGGTGCCAGTTGCAGGTTAATCAGCTCGATCCAGTCGTCATCATATTGCGGGTTAGACTCCGCGGCCTCATCCTGTTGTTTGGCCTGTTGAATGCGGGAAAGTACAAAATCACGGAAATCATAGGTCTCGCTGCTATAGGCGCGCACATGCCAGCGCAGACCGGTATTGATCAGCGCGTGCGGTTCCACCAGGCGGCTGTCACTGCTGTCACGGTCGGAGAGTGAGCTGTACACCATGCGTAGTGCGGTTTTCTGCTTGATGGCACGAATCACCTCGGCCAGTACTTCTTTTCCTGGCAGGCGCTGTGGCAGCGGCAGCTGCTCGGTACTGACACCATATATAAAGGGCTGCTGAGTCGGCGCACCGGCAAAGGGCAGGTTGGCGGCTATCATGGGCAATACCTTTTCCGGTTCCAGGTCGGTAAAAATCTCCTCGAACTGTGGGCCGGGCACAAAACCGAACAGGCTATGGCGGTAAACCAGGTTGTCCGGTGCTATCTGGCTGTAAAACTTGAGATCCTTGGTCGCCGCGGCATCAGAAATACCAAAGGCACGGGCGATATCGCTGCGTGTCACCAGGCCGGTGTAATAGGCCATGATTTCAATATACTGCATGCGTTGCTGGGTAGCGCGCTTGATGCCGTTGATAGATTGATCCACTGCCAAGCTTTTCTCCTGTTTCTATGCCCCTGATTACTGTGCGGTTGATTATACATGCTATAAATAATGATGTCGTAAAAAATATTAACTGGTATTTTATATTTAGGTGGTAAAAAGTATTGACATCGTAAAATATACAGACTACAGTACAGCCATAGATTGAGAAACAAACAGAATTTACGCATAAATCGATAACCGCAAGGGGAGAGAAACAATGGCTGACATGAAAGACGACAAGAAAAAAGCACTGGCCGCAGCACTGGGACAGATTGAAAAGCAGTTTGGTAAGGGCTCGGTAATGAAAATGGGCGACGGCAGTGCGGTACGCGATATCGATGCGGTCTCCACCGGTTCACTGGGACTGGATATTGCCCTGGGCATAGGGGGGCTGCCGCGTGGCCGCGTGGTTGAAATCTACGGTCCTGAATCTTCCGGTAAAACCACATTGACCTTGCACGTAGTAGCCGAAATGCAGAAACTCGGTGGCACCGCAGCCTTTATCGATGCCGAGCATGCACTGGATCCGCTTTATGCGGAAAAGCTGGGTGTGGATGTGGATGAACTGCTGGTATCACAGCCGGATACCGGTGAGCAGGCGCTGGAAATTGCCGATATGCTGGTGCGTTCCTCGGCTGTAGACGTGGTGGTCGTTGACTCGGTTGCGGCGCTAACACCAAAAGCAGAAATTGAAGGTGACATGGGTGATTCGCACATGGGTCTACAGGCACGGCTGATGTCACAGGCATTGCGTAAGCTGACGGCGAATATCAAGCGTTCCAACACCCTGGTCATCTTTATCAACCAGATTCGGATGAAGATCGGCGTAATGTTCGGTAATCCGGAAACCACAACCGGCGGTAATGCGCTCAAATTCTATTCTTCTGTTCGCCTGGATATTCGTCGTATCGGTGCAATCAAGAAAGGTGAGGAAATCCTGGGTAATGAAACCCGCGTCAAGGTGGTCAAGAACAAGGTGGCACCCCCTTTCAAACAGGTTCAGTTCGACCTGCTTTATGGTGAGGGTATCTCCCGCGAAGGTGAGATTATCGATCTGGGTGTCAAGCATGACATCGTTGACAAGGCCGGTGCCTGGTACAGCTATAACGGTGACCGCATTGGCCAGGGCAAGGATAACGTGCGTAACTATCTGAAAGAGCACCCTGAAGTTGCCGAGGAAATCGAAGCGAAAGTTCGCGCCATTATGCTGCCAACGGATATGCCAGAA
>JALUTJ010000364.1 GCA_027057985.1 Chromatiales bacterium | reverse complement strand
TGCCCAGCGCCATTTCATGCTTGAAGGGGATGACGCCCTTGGCCATAAAAGTATTCGCTACCGGGATACGTAACTCCTGGGCAAAGGCATCGAGCTGTTTCCAGGCCTTGCCGCGGATTACGCCGTTGCCGGCGAGGATAATCGGGTTCTTGGCATTGGAGATGATTTCTGCGGCGCGATCCACCCGTTCACCCGGCGGCTCGGAAGGGTGGGCATGCTTGACCACCAACGGCTCGTCCTCGATCTCCATCTCGGCAATATTTTCCGGAAACTCGATAAAACAGGCACCGGTTTTCTCGGTCTGCGCCACCTTGAAGGCCTTACGCACCACCTCGGTAATAATGTCCGGGGTCAAAAGGCGCGAGGAATACTTGGTGATTGGCTGGAACATCAACTCAAGGTCCAGCACCTGGTGTGATTCCTTGTGTAATCGGTGTGTGCTGGCCTGGCCGGCAATGGCAATCACCGGGGCATGGTCCATATTGGCATCGGCCACCCCGGTAATCAGGTTGGTCGCACCCGGCCCCAGCGTGGCCATGCAGACGCCCACCTTGCCGGTCAGCCGTCCATAGACATCCGCCATAAAGGCGGCTCCCTGCTCATGGCGCACGGTAACAAACTTGATTGAAGACTCCAGCAGGGCATCCATCATATCCAGGTTTTCTTCACCCGGGATGCCAAAAATATATTCCACGCCCTCGTTTTCGAGGCACTTTACGAACAGTTCTGAAGCCTTCATGTTATTTTCCTTATAAGCTAATGACTATTGAGGTATATCGGCTCAAGGCTGCGAGAACTTGAGCAGAGTCGTTATTTTTTGCTTTCTTTTTCAATCAGATAATTCAACACTTTTATCATTCCTTTTCGCCCACCTGCCAGCGGCCCATCGGTTCGATACTTGCCATTGATCACCAGTGAAGGCACCCCTTCGATCTGATAACGGCGTGACAGGGTAATGGCGCGATTGACCTTTGTATTTACGGTAAAGGAGTCAAAAGTATTATTGAAATCTTCGGCAGAAACCCCGAAACGTTTAAAAAACTTCTGGATCGCCTTTTTGCTGCCCAGCGGTTTCTTGTGCTTGTGAATTTCATCGAAAAAAGCCTCATGAAAGGCAGATTTTCCCTCACCAAGCAGGCCAAGCAGCTTTGCGGTATAAAACGCACGGGCATGAATCGCCCAGCGCTTGCTGCCAAAGATGGCCGGGATACGGTAAAAAACGACATTGTCCGGCTTGTTTTCCAGCCATTTATTCAGGGTTGGCTCGAACTTGTAGCAATGTGGGCAGCCATACCAGAACAGTTCGATAACCTCGACCTTGTTTTTGGTAATAGTGGGCTGTGGTGGCGAAATGAGCTTGTACTCAAAGCCTTCGTTGATCTCGGATTCTGCCATTGCCGCCGGGACGACTCCGCCGAGAAAGCCGACGGCCATTAATAATGCCAGTAATTTATGTTTCATTTTTATCCATTTCCTTGCAAATATTCGGTAAAATTCAGGGTATTCAATATCATGTTCAGGCGCAAGCTGCCGATAACAAAATCGTTCACATGATAAGCAACAGACTGATAATTTGCCCAGGAGTTCCGCCATGCCTCATACCCGCAGCGCTAACCAGTTTGACCTCAACGATGTGCTCTGTCAGAACAAGTTCTGTGAGTCACTGACCATCCGTGAAATCAATACCTTCCTGGAATTTACCGAGGCGGTAAGCTGCGAGAAGAACGAGATTATTGCCGATGTCGGTGAAATCGGTGATGCACTGTATTTTGTTATCGAGGGTGTCACCGGGCTGTTCCACGAAAACCAGGGCAAGGAAGTGGAAATTGGCGAGCTCGAAGCCGGTGAACTGATGGGCTCGATGTCGTTTTTTGATGATCAGCCGCGCTCAGCCCGTATCCGTGCCATGACCGAAAACACCCGCCTGCTGCGCATTTCCAAAGTCATGTATAACCGCCTGCGCATCGAACACCCCTATATTGCCGTGCTACTACTCGAGCAGGCTATTATGAGCCTGGATCACCTGTTCCGCGGTGTCAGCATGGATATTGCCAGCTTTAACCAGTATATGTATGGCGGCATTATGCGCTAGAAAAAAATCCTTCTGCCATAAAAAAGCCCTGCAACTACGCAGGGCTTTTTATTTTAAGATTGATTAAAAATTTTTTTATAGCTCACCATAGGAATGTAAACCGGACAGGAACATATTTACCCCGAGGAAAGCAAACAGGGTAACAAACAGTCCAATCACGGCCCACCACGCAAGTGGCGTTCCGCGCAGGCCTTTCATCAGTCGCATATGCAGCCAGGCCGCATAGTTCAGCCAGACAATCAGGGCCCAGGTTTCTTTTGGATCCCATGACCAGTAGCCACCCCAGGCTTCGGCAGCCCACATCGCGCCCAGTACGGTAGCAATGGTAAAGAATGCAAAGCCCAGCGCTATCGACTTGTGCATGACGTCATCCATCATCTCCAGTGAAGGCAGCCGCTTCGCTATCGCGCCATCCGGGTTTTTCTTCAGCGCCGCATCTTTGATCAGGTAGGCAATACCGATCATTGCTGCCAGTGCAAAGGCACCGTAACCGACGAAGTTGGCCGGGACATGAATCTTCATCCAGTAACTTTTCAGTGCCGGCACCAGTGGTTTGATTTCTGAGGCGCCTTTCTCAAAGTGATACCAGAGTAAAAAAGCAATCGCAGCGGAAATGACCAGCAACACAAAAGCACCCATGCTGCGAGTCTCATAACGCTTTTCATAATAAAGATAAATCAGCGCAGTAATAATGGAAAAGAGGATAAATACTTCATAGAGATTACTGACAGGAATATGTCCAATATCCATTCCATGTAAATAGGTTTCACGCCAGCGTACCAGCAGACCGACAAAACCCATAATCGTAGCAGCCCAGGTCAGTGCTGTTGCAACCTTGCCACTGAATTCATTGGCCGTAAATAACTCGATAAAATAAGCCACGGTTGCCATCACGAATAGCGCACTCATCCACATAATGGCAGACTGGCTGGAAATAAGGAATTTTAAAAAGAAGCTGGTTTCAGCAGAGGCAAGACTATTGCCATAAAGACTGACAGCAAACAGGCTAAGAACTGCAATGGCATAAGTTAGCTTCTGTATTGGTTTCCACATCCAGCCCAGGGCAATCATGCCAACGGCTGTACCATAGA
>JALUTJ010000363.1 GCA_027057985.1 Chromatiales bacterium | reverse complement strand
GTACACAAAAAACACCGTGACCTGATGAAGGTAGTTTCTGCGATTGAAACCCGAACCGGACGTGAAGCAAAGCCGCGAGAGGTAGCCCGGGAAATGGGTATCAGCCTGGATGAATACTTTGAACTGATCCAGGAATCCAGCACCTGCCGCATTCTAAACTTCGTGGATCTTGGCGCAGATGAAGATACCATCAGGGAAAACACCAATGTTTCACAACTCAACCCCAGTGAACGCTTACAAAAACAGCAGTTCAGGGAACAACTTGTTGCTGCAATCAATATCCTGCCAAAAAGGGAAAAGCTGATTGTCAGTCTTTATTACGACGAGGAACTGAACCTGCGTGAAATCGGTGAGGTGCTGGAGGTCAGCGAGTCGCGGGTAAGCCAGTTACTTGGCCAGGCACATATGCGTATGCGCAAGTTTATCAGTGAAAAGTATCCACAACTCAACCCGAAATAATAAAAACGTGATTTGTAACTAAATAATAATAATGACTTTTGCCATAAGGGCACTATACTTAATCTTAATAACAAAACAAATATCAGGATATTCTAATAAACAGACTAATATCCTGTGATACGTTTCTCGGTTTAACCGGGGTTTCCTCGCTACACTCTTATTTTATATAGGCAGCGTTCCTGATACCTTTTTAATGAAAGGTTTAAGAGGTGTATTTTTTATCTATGTAATAGTAGTGATGCAGCAACTATTTTCCTAAAAATAAGTGCACTGGTACCAGGAACAGCCAGCAGATTTACTGGTTTTAGTAGAACTGACTAAAGGGGGTCAGAATGTCGTTAAATGATGTTTTTATGATAGTACCATCCAGCCCTGCGCTATCCGGAGTCATCTGGTTTACCTTGCTGGTGATCGTACTTTACATGGCACGCAATCATGCTCATCGGGGTATCCTTACCTTAAGCGAAGCCATTCATAATTCTTTCCGACTCAGTGCACGCTCAGTCAGACTTTTACGTGATCTGCTTATCAAGCGTAACCGCGATGTATTGCTTGCACAGGGACGCGAGGCAACTGAACGAATTATCGAAAGGGAATTTGAACGTATCGATGCGACGGTACGTAAAGATCTTTCTGATTACCCTGCGTTACATCGTCATCTTAATGAAGAAATTACAGCTATCGATGAAAATTTTGCAGGTAGTACCGATGTGCCACCAACACCACCTGCCTGGGTCAAGGCGGTTGAAGCAGTGGCAAAAATTCCCGCTTCCAAAGGAGATCCTACGGTAGGGAATATCCTTGAAGATATTCACCAGTCACTGGTGAAATCAAGTACCCGTGCCCTGGAAGAGTATCGCAAAGCAAGCACAAAGCGACATCAGCTACTGCAAAAGATGATGCCACACTGGCGTAATGTTTTAAAAGCCTTACAGCAGGTGGATAAGACCGTAAACAGCCTCTTGTCACGTTCGGTTATGATTGATCGGCTGATGCATGATTATGAGGATATTCTCAAGGGTACCGATAAGGCACAACGCATGTTGTCATCTTCATCCATGACCCAGTTCTTTATTTCAGGGTTTGTTTTGCTGATTGCGGTAGGCGGTGCGTTTATCAACTTTAACCTGATTGCGCGACCCATGTCAGAAATGGTGGGTGGCTCAGCAATGATGATGGGATTCAAGACCTCCAGTATCGCGGCACTGGTAATTATACTGGTCGAAATTTCACTGGGCCTGTTCCTGATGGAATCATTGCGTATTACGCGATTGTTCCCGGTTATCGGTGCTCTGAATGACAAGATGCGGATCAAGATGATCTGGATTACCTTTATCTTTCTCTTTGCCCTGGCCTCGGTCGAGGCGGGCCTGGCTTATATGCGGGAGATATTGATGGAGGATAACCAGGCAACACTTGCCCTGCTTAGTGATACCGGTGGCGTAGAGGTTGCTAAAAACTCGGCGCTATGGATAACGACTGCAGCACAGATGGGACTGGGCTTTGTTCTACCTTTTGCGCTGACATTTGTTGCCATTCCGCTTGAATCTTTTATTCATTCAATGCGTACCGTACTCGGTGTGGTTGCGGTAGCATTTTTACGTGCACTGGAATGGCTGTTACGATTGATTGGTAACCTTTCCCGTTCTTTCGGAAAGATCTTTGTGCATGTCTATGACTTCCTGATATTTTTACCACTGGGTATTGAGAAACTGATTCATAACAAAGAAGGCGGCAAAAAAACAGCCGACTCATCAAGTTCTAACGTTGGAGGGGTAGCATGAGAACAGGATATAAATCCTTATTCGCAGTTTTATTGTTTACTGCATTTTTCCTGCAGGGGTGTAATAACGAACCTGAGGTACCAAATACCCGGGGGGTGTATATGTTACTGGATACTTCTGGTACCTATACCAAAGAGCTGAAACAGGCTCAGCGGGTAATCAATTATATCCTGTCACAACTCGGCCCGGGTGATTCCTTTGCCGTGGCACGAGTTGATACCGGTAGTTTCAGTGAGAAAGATATCGTTGCCAAGGTCACCTTTCAGGACAGGCCCAGTATGGCAAATCAGCAGAAACGGGTTTTCCGTGAGAAAATCGACAAGTTTATTAAAACTGTAAAGGGCAGTGCCTATACCGATATTACCGGTGGTATTCTGCAGGGTATCGAGTTTCTCAACGAGGCAGGAACCGGTCATAATACCATCCTGATTTTCTCGGATCTAAAAGAGGAACTGCGTAAAGGCTATAAACGTGATATTCCTTTATCATTAAATCGTTATACCGTGGTTGCTTTGAATGTCACCAAGTTGCGTTCGGATAATGTCGATCCACGTGAATATCTTGACCGGCTGGAAAACTGGCGTCTGAAGGTTGAATCTGGTGGCGGCAACTGGCGTGTCATCAATGATATGACCCGACTGGAAAAGATATTTGGTAATCAATAAACGGCAGAGGAAAACCGGTTATCAGGTAACTGCCTGATATTCAAGAGAAAAAAGCCTGATTTATTCAGGCTTTTTTTTGCCTGCAGGTTGACAGGAAATTAAAGAATCGACCATTATAGTCGATACTATTATATAAGTTGTACAGAAAAAGGCAGAATTGTGAGTCATACTCTGGAACAGACACGTGATCGGCAGCCAATGTGGTTATTTGAGCGCAACTACCACTATTTTCAGCTGATTTTCCCGACGATTCCTGACATGGATATCGGGGCCAGCCTTTTGTTTCAGGACAGTCTCAAGCAGTTACGCATCCAGTGTCTTGAGATCAGTCGCTATACAACCCTGCTGGATCTAAGACTGGATTTTACCCTTTGTCCCCAGGTGCCATCACTTGAAATGAAAGTCCGGCTCTATCATGATGCCCGGGTGGCCGATGTTATCGCACATCAGGATATTAGCCGGCTTGTTGCCCCTTTGTTTGCCGATGCAGGAGATATTCCTGAGAACCACAAGAAGCAGGCAAACCTGCTATTACATGAACTGTTATCAGGATGTATAAAAAAACAGCAGTTGTACGCTGTATAATAAAAAATAGGATGTTCATTGGATGAAACTTTCTCGTAAAAATATCAGCTATCACTTATTCGTACTTCTATCCCTGTCAGCCTTTCAGCCTGTGGCAGCAGCAAGTATTGAAGATGCCATTACTGCTGTAGAAGACAATGACCCTGCAACAGCAATAAAAATATGGATACAACTGGCTGAAAATGGCAATGTCATTGCAGAGTATAACCTGGCAAACAACTACAGTAGTGGCACGGGGACTGAAAAAAACACGCAACTGGCACAGGTATGGTATAGCAATGCCAGCCACAAAGGGCTGGTTGATGCCTATATTGCACTTAATAAAAAAGCACTGGCACCAGGTAATGGTGTGAGTATTAATTTTGATGTAGGGCCACAGTTCTGGCTGAGTAAGCAAAAGCCCGATTATTATACCATCCAGCTGGCAAGCAGCCGTAATAAACAGTCTATACAGAAGTTATTCAATAAGAGTAATTTAAAAGGGAAGGGAGGCTATTACCAGTATAGCCGAAATGGTATTGATCGCTATGCCCTGATCTACGGATCATTTTCTACCGTGGCAGAGGCAAAGATCGCCATGAGCCAGCTTCCTGAAGAATTACGCAAGAAAACACCCTGGGTAAGAAAAATAAAAACATTGCAGAATATTAGTAAGTAACAGGGATAATATTTTGATGTCAAATGCTGAAGTGGCGAGGTGTCTTTGAAAAGATTTTTTCTTATTCTGCTTTTGATTTTTCTGCATACAGCCGCTATCGCGACTGAAAGTAATAATGCTCTATCCCAACTGATTGATGTCGAAAAAAATTATGAGAATACCATTGCAACTCAGGGATATTATCTGCTTGAAAGTGATAAAGCGCTTAATCTGCAACAGATTCAGCAGGCAGATAAGGAGGGAAAGTTCAGGTATATCACTCAGGATGTTCCCTCATTTCCCTATAACAGTCCAGCCGTATGGCTAAAATTTAATATTGACAATCATACTTCAGAAAGCCAGCTTCGTCGGCTAATTATCGATACCCCATGGATTGATTATATCGATATGTATGTGATTGATGCTAAGGGTAAAGTCAGTCTTTACAGGGGTGGGGATGAGAGAGCCATACGGGAGAGGGCTATTAAATCAAGGATGTTTATAGCAGAACATCCGTATCAGCCTGGTATATCAGTGGTTTATATTCGGGTGCAGGTCGATGAACCGCTGATGCTGCCGGTTTATTTTTATCGGGTCGATGAGTCGATTAAATACCAGGTTATGAATGCCTATCATTACGGTATTCTGTATGGTGTTATTACAGGATTACTGTTCTTTAACCTATTGCTTTACCTCTCTATTAAGCAGAAAAGATACCTGTACTATGTTTTTTATCTCGCCATGTATCTGTTGATGGTGATTTCCTATGCTAGTCATGGCTTCTTTTACCTGTGGAAAGATGCCTTTGTATTCCAGAAGTGGGTTACCACGATATCAATTACACTCTATAGTACTGCTGGGGTGCTTTTTGCGCTAGCTTTTCTCAGGGTTAAGAAAGTATTTCCTTCTATTTACAAAGCAGCAATTTACACTGTTTTTTCTATTCTTCTAATACAGTTTTTTCTGATACTTTTTGGGATATATGGAGTATCAGTTTTAATTTCTATTTTATATGTCACATTATTTTCTCTGTTTACCTTTGGCCTGGCTGTGTTGTGCTACAGAAAAGGTCATCGGGATGCCATGTATTATCTTGTTGCTACTATTGCTACTTTGATTGGATCTGTGGTTGCAATGTTTAGTGTAATTGGTATCGTTCCTTATACCTATGTTATCTATCATTTAAGTGAAAGTTCTGTTGCATTTGATGCAATTTTGCTCTCCATTGCTCTGGCTGAACAGATACGGCGTGCAGAGAAAGAAAAGATGCAGGCGCAGCAGCTTGCCCGGATTGACAGACTAACCCATCTGGGGAACCGACTGGATTTTGAGGAACAGTCACAGGAGATCTGGGATAAAACCCAGATAAACAATCTTGAATTAAGCTTTATTATGCTTGACCTGGATCACTTTAAAAATATCAATGATCAGTATGGACATGCTATTGGTGATGAGGTTCTTAAAGATGTATCTGCAGCTATTCAGGAAGTTGTACGTGACAGTGATATGCTGGTGCGCTGGGGTGGGGAAGAATTTGCCATTATTCTGCCTGGTACAGCTTTGTCACAGGCCTGCATGCTGGCAGAAAGAATCCGTAAACATATACAGCAAAGAGAAATAAAGGTTGCAGACAAATTGATTCGTGTCACCGCTAGCCTGGGGGTTGCTCAGCGTACTGCCACATCATGTAGTATGAGTGACCTGTTTTCAGAAGCTGATAAACAGCTCTACCAGGCAAAACAGGCTGGACGAAACCAGGTATCTTGCTGACAACAGATTAGTGGCAGAACTCAGTCATCCTCTACACCATCACCACGCTGAATCTCTGCACCTGCCACCTTACCATCCGGGCTAAGTACCAGGCGAATATCGATCGGGCTACCACATAAAGGACATTCTTCGATCAGATCATCTTCATTGGCATTTTCTTCCAGTTCAAGATCGAAGCGCTTACCACAGTGCGGGCAGTGCAGGTTAACTTTGACAGTGTTCAATGTTTTTCTCCTTTTTTCTGACTTACTCCTGATTATTGGTATTAAGTGAAAAGAATTCAAGCCAAATGAATAAAAAGGGTCACACCTTTCGGTGCAGCCTTGTCGCTCTCGCCATCCCTGGCCTTCGCGACATGAAAACATCCTGTTTTCAACCCGCTACGCGGTTTCAAAATATCACGTCACAAATCAAAAAGGGCCACACCTTTCGGTGCAGCCCTTTTTAATTTGGTGGAGGCGGCGGGAATCGAACCCGCGTCCGCAAACTCTCCGCTTTCGGCTCTACATGCTTATTCCATCTATTGTTTTAACTGTCAGCAACCCGATGGGCAGGGCCAACTCACAGCGATTCCGGTTAAGTTTTAACGCTTCCACCCCGGACGTGCTTCCGCGCGATCCTGTATGGATGACTCCGGTAATCTGAGCGTACAGGCACGCATCAGGCCGAAGGCTTTACAACTGGTTTTTAAGCAGCTAAAGCGTAGTTGTCGTCGTTGGCAACTATAAGTGTTACAGCTGGTTTAACGAGCTAATCTGTCGCTCGGCATGCACCTCAAGTTTCGCAATCCACGTCGAAGCCGTGTCGCCCCCATGTTAGAAACTGAAGTTATCTGTCCGCCATTATAACAGAATCGGGACAGATGGTACTAATATAGGGGAATAATCCGGGATTTCAATGCCGGAACTTGATGATATTGTGGGTTTTGAGGTAATAGTCCTCAAATTCGGTTGCGGTCAGTGTCTCACTAAAGAAAAAACCCTGGGCAAAATCGCAGTGATTATCATGCAGCAGGGCCAGTTGCTCGGCTGTCTGCACGCCCTCGGCAACGACTTTCAGGTTGAGGGTATGCGCAAGAGCTATGATGGATTTCACGATGACGCGGGCATCCTCGTCGTTGTGCAGGTCCTTGATAAAGGAACGGTCGATTTTCAGGGTATTGACCGGGAAACGCTTCAGGTAACTCAGGGAAGAGAAACCGGTGCCAAAATCATCGATAGAAAGGTGAATTTTTTTCCGGTTGAGTTTTTCCAGGATCTGCAGTGAATCGATGCGTTCATCCATCAGCAGGGTTTCGGTAATTTCCAGTTCCAGTTTTTCTGCCTCGATACCGGTGGCCGTGAGAATATCGGAAACATGGTCTTCAAAGTCGGGCTGAATAAACTGTCGGGTGGAAACATTTACCGCGATACGGTTGATATCCACATTACTATCCTGCCATATTTTCAGTTGTTCACAGGCTGAGCGGATAACCCAGTCACCAATTTTTTCAATCAGGCCGGTTTCTTCTGCCAGGGGGATAAATTTTTCCGGGCAGATTCGGCCGCGAACGGGATGATTCCAGCGAATCAGTGCTTCGGCACCCACAACCTCGCTATTGTGGATATCAATCTGTGGCTGGTAGTGCAGGCTGAACTCGTTTCGTTCCAGCGCATGACGAATATCACGCTCAAGGCTGGACCGCTCCATTTCCGCGATATTCATTTCCTCCTCGAAGAACAGGTGTTTGCCTCGGCCCTGTTCCTTTACCCGGTACATGGCAGTATCGGCATTTTTAAATAGCTCGTTCTTGCTTATGCCATCGTAAGGGTAAACCGAAATACCGATGGAAGTGCTGATAAAGATCTCATGCGTGTTAATGGTAAAAGGTTTTTCCAGTGCATGGATAATATTATCGGCAATGGTGCTGATTGAATGATTATCCAGTGAGCTGGTCAGCAGAATAGTGAATTCATCGCCACCAAGCCGGGCGACGGTATCGGTTTCACGGACACAGGAAAGCAGGCGTGAGGCAACTTCCTGCAGCAGGGCATCACCGATGGCATGACCGAGGGTATCATTAACGCGCTTGAAATGGTCGAGGTCGAGAAAAAGAATGGCCAGGGTAGAGTCTTCACGCTGGCAGTGCTTGATTTCCTGTTCCAGGCGCAGGCTGATAAGTTGCCGGTTGGGCAAGCCGGTCAGGGTATCATAATGTGACTGTTGATAGAGCTTACGATCGCGTTCTACGGCTGAAATTGCTACCGCGATACGATCGGTAATATTCCTGACCTGTTGAATGTCTTCTTCAGAAACTTCCTCTTGCTGCAGGTATCCCAGGCTAATAATGGACGGTATCGTGTCATTGACGATAACCGGGAAGACGCAGACCTGGCAGGCTCCAAACTGTTTTAGCGGATAGAGAAAATGCTGCTCTCCTGCCTGTTGCAGCATTTCATTGTAATTTGTGGGTATCTTGAGCTTACGTATATCACGTTCACTCAGAAGAATACGCTGGCTGGTGTCGAAACTGGTGTAATGTTCCGATAGCCATGTTTTACCATGGTTAGGATCATCATCTTCGAGCACGGTGATACTGGCGATATCACAGGGAATGACCGTGCGGATATGCTTAAGGACGATAGCGTAAATTTCATCTGTTTCGGTAGTAGAGAGAATAAGGCGGTCGATTTCTGAGAGAATGGTGAAAGCAGCGAATTGTTTTTTCAGTCGATCGGCCATGGTATTGAATGACTGTGCCAGGTCATAAAACTCATCATCACTGCGAACTTCAACCTTTTCATTAAAGTCACGGCTGGCAACCCGGCGGGTACCTTTTATCAGTCTTTTTAACGGTACCAGGATACGTTGTATCTGCGAGACACTGAGTAATAGTACCACCAGCAGGGTAAGGATAATTACCAGCGGGAAGATACGGTTGAATGTTCTTGCCGGACTTAAGACTTCTTCTTCTGGCTGGGTAACGATGACCTTCCAGTTTTCGCTATTAAAATTTGACTTGAGGAAAAGCACCTTGCTGACAGAAATATAGGTTTTATCATTGACCGACCAGCGAGATATCTTGCGACCAGCAAAAGAATCCTGTGTCGAGTTATAACTAATAATGCCAGGAGAAGACTCGGAGCAATAAAAAGTATTACCACTTTCATTTACAATACAGAGGTTGACCTCGCTATTGTTGATGCTGTTGATATTCCAGAGGTATTGCGGGTTAAGTTCAGCAGAAACCTGGTAAGTCTGACCATCCGATCCTTTCAAGGGTAGAGCCATGTAGATATGTTGTGAGCCACTGCTTCCAGACTGGGAATAAATACTGGCATGTGAATCTATTTTTATTTTGTTAGCAGAGTCTTCTTTAGAAATGCTAATTTTTTCTTTTTTTATGTTAATAAATTCATAGCCATAGAGTTTTGCTCGGGATGAATTCGGGGTATTTTGCAGTTCATTATTCTGAGTAATATGTTTTAGTCGCATCTCCAGAAAGAGTAAACGATCAAAAAGTGACATGGCATAGAACTGGCCTTCCTTTTGCAGGTTGCTATAGCCCTGGTCGGTAAGAATCGTTGTCAGGTAGGTTTTAGATAAAAATGCGGTAGTTATGAGAGGCACAAGTGCAGAGAGAAGAAATAGCCCAATTACCCGTCGCGCGACCTTACTATTGATTAAATCGAGATCTGCCTTGAAGATATTCATCTTTAATAGTCACTCGCCAGGCCAATATAGTCACCATCATTGGCATAGATAATATCATCGAGGCTATCTTTGGCTCTTAATGGCGGTTTGCTTTTTCCATCCTTGCCCATACTATAGAGATCAAAATTGGTATTGATGGGAACAAGATTGCCATCTTTACGCGCTTCACCGGTATTACTGCCACCACCATTACAGGAAGAGCTATTACCATGTTCCATAGAAGAACCACCTTCCATT
>JALUTJ010000362.1 GCA_027057985.1 Chromatiales bacterium | reverse complement strand
TTACAGCTTTTGCCGCTTCTGCGGTACGACCAGCATTATGGTCGGGATCAGGAACAGGGCGGGCCGGCTTTTCCCTGTTTAATGCAGAAGGGGTCGTGGTTGAATGAGAAACGACAGCAGGTTTAACCGTGTTTGTCGGTTTCTGCTGTGGTTGTGTTTTTAGTTCGGGTTTTGTTGCTGCGACCGTGCTTGACGGGTTTACGGTTGTTTTAACTGTTTTGGCCGGCGTGGGCGTGGGGGTGGCACTTGTTTTTTCGTTATTATCTTTTACCGCGTCTTCTTCGCGGCTATTTTCCTGTTGCTGCAACTGTAAAATATACTGGCGCAGGTAGCCCAGTTCACTGATGGTGGCCAGTTTTTCAAACTCGGAATAAAGATGAATTTTATTATCGAGCAACAGGGTACGGCTGAAAATTCCGCGCGGAATGGCAGCAGGCAGGTTGCCCCAGCCTTTTGACGGAAATTCAAAAACATCGAGAATCTGGTCTACCCAGAAGGCCACACCTTTCTCATCAAACAGGGTGACGATAAGAATGCCGGGATCGGTTTTATCCGCTTCATCAATCCCAAACTTTTGCCGCAGATCTAGTACCTTGATGATATGGCTGCCATGACGAAATATGCCGGGTTGTCCAGCATCACTGCCGGGGACATGGGTGAGTTTCGGCGGCGGGATAATGCTGGTCACTGGTAAACTCGGGGCGCAGCAAAGCACCGGCCCTACCCGGAAGGTCAACAGGGATTGTGACTTATCACCGAGATCCATGATTTTTTGCTGCATTTTTCGTCATCGTAAGGATATTAGCGGCTGGTCACGGGATTTTTGAAGGTGGCAGCGGCCGCTCTGTGGCCAATGTCACACAAGCTCAGCAGGCTATGACTTGAAGCGAAAGCGGGGCAGGCCGATATCGTAATACAGGGCCAGCAGGCGGAAGATAAAAATACCCAGCCCGGAGGCCACCGCGGCGAGGGTGAGATCGCATTCGAGGTACAGCAGGCCGATAAACAGCAAAGAGCCCAGCCAGGAAACAGTGGCATAGAGCGGGCTGCTAAAGACCACGGGTTGCTCGTTACAAAGGATATCGCGGAAAATACCGCCCATGGTGCCGGTCATCACGCCCATGAAACTGGCAATCAGGGGCGGTGCGTCCATCATCAGCGCCACCAGGGTACCGGCAATGGCAAAAGTGGCCAGTCCAGCGGCATCGGCAACGAGAAAGAACCGCGGCGGCACCAGCAGCACGCGGGCAATCACGAACACGGCAAAGGCGCTGCCGAGCGAGGCAATAAAAAATGCCTGATCTTCTATCCAGAATACTTCCCGACTCAGCAACATGTCGCGCAGTGAACCCCCGCCGAGGCCGGTGGCAATGGCAATAATTATCACGCCAAACAAATCAAACTGTTTGAAACCGGCCTTGAGCACCCCTGAAGACGAGGAGACGATCACCGCCATCATGGTTATCCAGTACAGGTTGCTAAGCAGCTCAGAAGAAGATTGCAGGTTCATGATATTTTCCATTATGCCAGATATTGTTGAATCCAGTCATACCAGTCTTTTAACAGTGCCGGGTTTTCGGCGGCCACCACCGAGCGCCCCTGTAGCCCGGCATGGAACAATGGCTCCGCTTCCAGGGTGCAGCTTGCGCCACCAGCCTGCTGAAAAATCAGTGACCCGGCCGAGTAATCCCAGATATTCTGTCGCCCATGCAGATAAACATGGCTGCGCCCGGCGGCCAGCCAGCACCAGTCCAGAGCAGAGGCACCAAAATTGCGTTGCGAGGCAAAAGGCTGTTTTTGTGCGATAGCCATTGCCAGATTGAGCGGCAGTCGTTTCAAATCGACCAGCGCCACGGCATTTTTGATCGCGTTAACACGGGCCTGAAGTTGCAATGGCCTGCCGTTCAGGCTGGCAGGCTGATCTTTCTCGGCAGAAAAACATTCGTCACGGCTGGGGTCATACACAAGCCCCAGCATGACTTCTCCTTTCACGATCAGAGATAGTGAAACGGCATAGTAGGGAATACCGCTGGCGTAGTTGGTGGTGCCATCCAGCGGGTCCAGGCACCAGAGTGGCTGCGCGCTATCCAGTGCCGACTGTTGCTGTTCCGGGCTCATTTCCTCGGCAAGCAGGCTGATGTCGGGCCAGTGTTTTTTTAGCCCGGCTTCAAGCTGTTGCTGCATAACAAGATCGGCCTCGGTGACCAGGCTGCCATCCTGCTTTTGCTGGCTGCTGACATGGGTAAAGCGGGGTAACAGCTCTTCGCGGGCAATAGTAACAACAAGCTTTTCAAGCTGTTTCAGTTCGACAGGGTTCATTACGTATCCGTTATTAATGTAAGTGTCGACAGGGTAACCGTTTTGAGCGGTTTTTAACACCTTGTTGCTATTAGTACTTCCGAAGGTATGCCATATGAAACAATGGTCTGATTAAAACTCAGCTGCCATTGCTGGGGGTTGATAAAGTTATGCAGGCTTACAGGACGGCAGCCGCCAACAATGGCCGGGGAAACCCTGAAAAGCAGGTTCCAGATTGTTTCTACCGTGCGTGAAAGGATGCCTTTACCATGCCCAAGACTGGCAAGGCAGAGGAAGCCACCGGGTTTGAGAATGCGGTGAGCTTCTTCCAGCAGGGTATGAACATCCTTTTCATCCAGCAGATCCAGCACATAGGCAGAAATAAAATGATCTGCCGACTGCATGGAAATATCCAGTACCGGCTTGCCATTACCCTGGTAACACTTTGCCCGTGGTGCATAGGGGGCGGTATTTTGCTGGCACAGAGCAACCATGGTTTCGCTGATATCAATCCCGGTGTAATGACATTGCCGGGGTAACACTTCATTTAACAGCCGTGCTGCCAGTTTTCCGGTGCCACAGCCAAATTCAACCACATGTTCGGCATTGTCAAAGTGTCCCTGTTCAATCAGGGTGGTAATGGCTTTTTCTTCGTAGAACTGCTTGTCCTGTTTGCGGCCAAAACTATCGTAGAATTTTTTTGCCTGTTCGTGTGTCAGCATTATGTGTAATCCTTTTTTAGCTTATTTTAAGATAAAGCAATAACATCATAATGAGAAGTGCCGCAAAGATCATGGCTCTACCCAGCAAGGCATTTCCTTTTCGTTCATCACGGTAGCGGACCTGTAATTCCCGCACTTCGCTGTCGCTAAGACCACTACAGTGGGGACATTGTTCGAGTTTACGA
>JALUTJ010000361.1 GCA_027057985.1 Chromatiales bacterium | reverse complement strand
CAAATCACCCTGCCGGTACTCTGGCTCGGGCTGTTACTGAATCTCAACCACACTTTTACCGATCCTGAATCTGCGATAACTGGGGCAGTAGCCGGTTACCTTTCACTGTGGAGTGTTTACCAGCTGTTTAAGCTGCTCACAAAAAAAGAAGGCATGGGCTTTGGTGACTTCAAGTTACTGGCCCTGCTCGGGGCCTGGCTTGGCTGGCAGTTTCTGCCCGCCATTATTATTATTTCCTCGCTGGTCGGCTCAGTCATTGGTATCAGTCTAATCCTGCTGAAAAAGCAGCAACGTGAAGTTCCTATCCCCTTTGGTCCTTATCTTGCGATTGCCGGCTGGCTCACCCTGGTGTGGGGTAATGAAATTAACCAGTTCTATCTTGACTGGTTGAGGTAAGCACGAATGCTGGTTATTGCCCTCACCGGAGGTATTGGTAGTGGCAAGACCACGGTTTCTGATTTATTCCAGAAAAAGAATGTCCCGGTTATCGATACCGATATTATTGCCCGGCAGGTGGTGAACAAAGGCCAGCCTGCCTACCATGAAATCATTCACCACTTTGGCAACGATATTCTTGATTCGGAAAAGAATATCAACCGTAGCCGCTTACGTGACATTGTTTTTTCCGAACCACAACAACGACAAATACTCGAAGCCATTCTTCATCCTGAAATATGGAAAGAAGTGAAGCAGCAAATTGAGCAACTTCAGCATAGCACGGATAGCGATTACTGTATTGTCGTTGTGCCACTGTTGCTTGAGACCCGGGGGCAAAGTGAGAGCGAGGAATTTGATCGAATCCTGGTGGTAGATACTGAAGAACAACTGCAAATCGAACGTGCCCGGCAAAGGGATAACTGTGATGAAAAACAGGTGCAACAAATCATGAAAACACAGGTATCACGGCAGCAACGCCTCGATGCAGCGGATGATATTCTTCATAATAATACTGATCTGCAGCAATTACGGCAAAAAGTAGATTCACTTCACAAGAAGTATCTGCAACTGGCAAAATTGAAATAACTCTGTGCAAAACAGTTGCTAAATTTCTCCAACTCACTCAAAATTGCCGCTAATCAACGGCGAACTGGATATGAGTGAATTAATTTATTACGAACAGCCCCTGAATGAGCGTATGCGGGGATTCCTGCGCCTGGAACACTTTTTTCGCCAGGCAGGCTACACCTTGCGAGGCTATTCTATCTGGGACAGCCGCTCTACCCTTGCCAGTATTACCACCATCCTCGATATTCTCACCCGTAATGATCTTAAAACAGAACTATTGAAAGAACTGGAGCGACTGGAAACCACTCTTGCCGCCCTTGCCGACATGCAGGGTGTTGACAAGGTACAGCTGAATAATATTCTTCGTCAGATTCAGACTTCACAGCAGGCGATCCTTGAAGTCAGCGGCCCACTGGGACAGGATATCCGTGAACATGATCTACTCAACAGCCTGCGACAACGTAGCAGCATTCTTGGGGGCTCCTGTAATTTTGACCTGCCCAATCTACACTACTGGTTACAACAACAGCCTGAAATCCGCATTGAACAACTTGAACAATGGCTGGAAAAGCTCGAAGTGGTTTCACAACCCATCAGCCTGATCCTCGGTATTATCCGTGAGAGTAATGCGCCGGTATCGGCAATGGCAGAACAGGGTTTCTATCAACAGAATATTGACTCGGCAGCACCGGTACAGATTATTCGTGTCGGACTCAACAAGCAACAACACTGTTTTCCTGAAATCAGCGGTGGCAAGCAACGCTTTTCGATCCGCTTTATGCAGCCTCAGGGGGAACAGCGCCCGATACAGGTAACAGATAATATTAATTTTGAATTAACCCGTTGCGCCCTATGAAGAAAATCGTTAAATGCCCTGTGTGTGAAAAAGAGGTGGAATGGTCAGAAAAATCCCACTATCGTCCGTTCTGTAGTGAACGCTGTAAACTGATCGACCTGGGTGACTGGGCCAGTGAAAAACATGCCATTCCGGGTGAAACGGCACATCTTGAAAAAGATAATGATGATCAGGGTTTCTGAATCTATCGTGGCGGACGCTTAACAATCATCGGCGTGATAACCCTGTAATCCACTCCATCCATCACAATATCGACCTGTGCATACCAGTCAACCCGTCCAGTGACACAAATCGGCAATATTGCCTCAGCCTGCCACTGCTGTTGTCCATCTGTTAACGCTACAGGTTTGAGTAGAAACCGATTGACCCCCATTGTCATATTTTTCATCTGAAAATCTATCGTTGCTGTTTTAATATCTGGCGAGTCCTTCTTATCGGTATAGAGTTTTATCTGATAAGGTTTAAGATAAAAAATATCTTTTGAATATTCCAGGCTGAAATTCAGTTTATCAATGGAAAATTGACACTTCTGCTGTTGCGGTAAACACGCGGAAGTCAGTTGTTTAACGGGAAGTTTTTTAATCGGCTGTGGTTGCGACATCAGTAATACCACTATCAGCAACGATATGAGTGCAAGTACGAATAAAACCTTGTTTTTCAGATTCATTGTTTTTCCTGTGACAGATTATTCCAGAATGCACCAATTGCAGCGATACCCTGAGCACCATGGCTCTGTGCAATGGGAATATCGTCTGCCTGCATTCCACCCAGTGCATAAACTGGTAGTGGAGTAATATCACATAGTTCAGTGAAATGCTGCCAGCCAAGTGGATGTGCATCTGGATGACTAGTCGTCTGTTTTACTGGTGACAGCACCACAAAATCTATCTTTTTCTCTTCTGCCAGTTTTAATTCAAACTTATTATGCACCGAGGCTGCGACCATGCCATCAATACTGTTTGCTGCATGATATTTTTCAAGCTGAAAATGGTTTAAATGGATACCATGACTGAAATTCTCTGCACCGTGTTTATGGAAATTTTCTGGCTTTGTATTTAAAAGCAGCCTGGCTGAAAATTTTTCGCACAGTGCATACAGTTCTTTAGCAAAATAAAAATAATTTTCACTATCGAGATGATGGGCTCGAAACTGTACCAGCCTGACTCCAGATTGCAGGGCTAATTGGGTACGAGACAATAATTCATCCAGTTCGCTGAACGCACCTGTAACCAGGTAGCTGTCCGGTAACATCAATGAGCGGATAATGGGCTGATTCGCAGCAGGAAATGGATAACCTGAGAGTTCATCAAGACTGACCCAGTTAATCTCCTGCTGTTCCCGACCATGGGGA
>JALUTJ010000360.1 GCA_027057985.1 Chromatiales bacterium | reverse complement strand
GCCATGTTTAAAAATATTCCCCAGGACGTGATCGATATGGACATGTTCTGGCGCCATAGCATCTCGGTGGCGACCGCTTCTCGTTTACTGGCTGCTATCAGGCAGGAAAATAATATCGAACGTTTTTTTACTGCCGGTTTGCTCCATGATATCGGCAAGCTGATTATTTTTGTTGATATCCCCAGTTATGCCAACAAGGTCATCGAACGCTGTACAGAAAGCAATGAGCTGATGTTCAAAGTTGAGAAAGAGATTCTAGGTTTTGACCATGCAAAGCTCGGAGCCATGCTACTGAAAAAATGGAAATTACCGGAAGATGTGGTTTCCAGTGTTTATTATCATCATATGCCATCTATTTCATCTGGCGATATTATTGGTCCAAGCGCAGTTCATATAGCAGATATTATTACTCATTCCCTGCAGTTTGGTAGTAGTGGCGAACGCTTCGTACCTGAATTCAGTCACAAGGCCTGGTCGGCACTGGGGCTGGATACCGATGTACTTGGTTCCCTGATAGAGCAACTTCATGTGCAGCATGCCGAAGCTGTCAAATATATTCTCGGTTAACGTATGAATATCGATAGCCAGCAGGAACTCAATAATATCTATACCATCATGCATGATGGTATCTCTTCTGTTGTTTCGATAAATTCCGAGCTGCTTTCGCTGACCCGTAAGAACACCATTGATGATGTTCTGACAATCCTGGCAGAAAAGCTGAAGATGCTGGATTACTTTGATTCTTTTGCTTTTTATAAAATAAAGGATCTGATCGAATTTGAACAATCCTACTGTTTCCCGGACTCAGCGAAACAGGCTATCGAACAGGACGTGGAACACCATATCAATAATGGCACCTTTGCCTGGGCGCTGAATAATACCCGCCCGGTGATCGTCAGTGGTTATCATTCCGGTTATAACCAGGTGCTGGTCTCTCTGGCAACCAAGCGCCGCATTCACGGCATGTTTATCGCTAATGCAAAAGACAGGTGTGATATCCACGGCGTAACCCTCGATGTATTACAGCTACTGCTTTCGATTACCGTTTTCAGTATCGATAACCTGCAGTTAACCGAGCAGCTTCAGGATTATGCTAATAACCTGGAGGTGAAAGTTGCCGAGAGAACAAAAGAGCTCGAGGCGGCACGGGAAAGAGCAGAACAGTTGAATAAAGCGCGTTCTGAATTTCTCGCCAATATGAGTCATGAAATCCGTACTCCAATGAACGGGGTGCTGGGTATGCTGGAATTATTACAGGAAACAAAGCTGGATAAAAAGCAGCAGGACTACGTGGTGACGGCGCAGAACTCCGGCAAGAATATGCTGGTTATCCTCAATGATATTCTTGATCTGGCAAAAGTTGAATCTGGCAAGCTGGTTATCGTTGAAGAAGATTTTAACCTGGTAGAAATGGTTGGTGATCTTGTATCACTCTTTGCCATGGATCTGCAGAGCAAGGGTGTGGAACTGATTGTGTATATCGATCCTGCGATTCCTTTTTATCTGCATGGTGGGCAGACACGGTTATGGCAGGTGATTATGAATCTGCTTGGGAATGCAAAAAAGTTTACCGAGCAAGGAGAAATATATCTCGACCTCTATCTTAATGAGATTAAGGATAACGAGGTCGATATTGGTGTTTCGGTGCGTGATACCGGAATTGGTATTTCTGAAGAAGCACAGAAAAAGATTTTTGAATCTTTTGAACAGGCAGAGGTCAATACTTCAAGACACTATGGTGGCACCGGCCTGGGTCTGACCCTGTGTGAAAAACTGACCCGTATGATGGGTGGTGATATACATGTCGAATCTACACCGGGCGAGGGCAGTACTTTTTCATTTAATGTGAAAATGCAGCGTATTATCGATGCCGAGGACACCTTCTTCCTGGTCAAGGCCAGAAATATACATGCCCTTTATATCAGCGATAATGAAAAAACATTTGATGCAGTGAGTTCCGTATTTGAATCACTTAATGTCGAGCATGTGATCTGTCAGAATGAAGAAACCATTAATCAGCAGATTAAACGACTCAATACTGAAGATATCAACCTGTTAATGTTTGATGAAACATTTCTGCAGCACCAGGGCTGGCAGAGTAAGGAGCTAAAAGAAAATTATTCTGACGTAGATGCACATATCGCTGTTATTTGTAACGAGATGAGTAAGACCTGTTATGATAATGAGTTTTCTGTTCTTGCCAAGCCGTTGCAGATAAACAACCTGTTCAGGTACCTGAAAGTTATTTCAGGTGAAGAGGATTCAACAGAGACAGAGATTAAAGCGGATTCCTTTAATGCCTCGGTGCTGGTGGTTGAAGATAATGAGGTCAACCAGATGGTGGCCAGTGGTATGCTTGAGAACCTGGGTTGTCAGGTAACGCTGGTCGAAAATGGCCAGGTGGCACTGGATATATTACAGGGTAATCACTTTGACATGGTGTTGATGGATATCAATATGCCGGTGATGGGGGGATGTGAAGCAACCCGTAAAATTCGTGAGACAGAAGCAGAAGGAGAACGATTGCCGGTTATTGCCCTTACCGCAAATGTATTACCCGAAGATGTTAAAACCTATTATGATGCGGGCATGGATGATTACCTCTCCAAGCCTTTTTCCCGTGAAGAATTACGTAAAATTATTCTTCGCTGGATGCCAGAGGCAGGCAAAAATTTAGCGGGCACAGAAGCAGTACATAGCGAGGCAGACTCACTGGATCTGAACAAGATCAGTGATATCCAGAAGATGATGGGGGATGGTTACGATGAGCTGGTAGAAACCTATCTTAGTCGCAGCACCGAACTGGAAAAGGATATTATCAATAACCATGATGACATGGATAAACTGATTCGCGATGTCCATAGCTTAAAAGGCAGTAGTGGCACCATGGGGGCATCGCTTCTTTTTACTCTTTGCGAAACCCTGGAACATCACCTGCGTAACGGGGATTTCGATACTCGTGATGAGGAAGTCAACCTGATTAGTGAAGAGCTGGAGCGAGTACAGAAATATCTTGCCAGTTAGAAGGGTTTACCGCAAAGAAATATTGTTGGTGACTCGTAGGCTGGCTCAAGCGCAGCGGAGCCGACAAAAAAAAATTTACGGATATTTTTCTCGCAAAATATCCCGCAACATGAGTAGATCAGGCTTTAGCCTGACAAGTCTGTTTTATTGTTAGAATAAATTCTGACACTCATCTTATTTTGTCTGACTAAAGTTTGACCTAC
>JALUTJ010000359.1 GCA_027057985.1 Chromatiales bacterium | reverse complement strand
TGCCAACGGTCTGTCACGGGTTCCCGCGGTACGCAGTTTTGCCAATACCGTTGTCGCGGAGAAAACGGGAAAAACCTATGAGCAGCGCGCCTATAATCTCAAGCAATTTTTCCTTAACTACCAGCACTCTGTTCCCAGCATTCAGGCACTGCGGTTTATCGATATCTCTGGTAAAACGCTGGTCAAGGTCAAGGAAGGCAAGCCGATAGAGGCGAAACATTTCGATAAACAACATCAGCGCTACTATGTTGCGGATCAGTCTCCCAAGCGTTTTTTCCAGCAGGCAATAAAATCAGCCCATCAAGGCAAGGTCGTGATATCCGATTTTGAACTGGGGCAGGTAACGTTTGGTGCCGATTTCTGTCCTTCCATGGTGCGCTATTCAGCACCGGTACGTGATGAACTGGATCAATTACAGGGCATGCTGGTAGTCAATATGTGGGGGACCCGGCTGGATTCTGCTGTTGAATCGGCGATGAAAGGATATCCAGCAAGCAGTTATATCATCGAGGTTAGTAAGAATAAGCAGCGTGATGGTATCTATCTTTACCATCCGGATAGCAATAAACGTTTTGCCAACCAGTTAAAAACCAATTTCCGTTTTTCCAATGAAGTTTCTCCGCAGCAGTGGAAAAAAATGCAGGGTGTTAAAGGCTATGGTTCATTTATCAATCCGGATGGCAGGATGTTTTTCTACCATAGCATTGCCCCGTTTGATAATCGTGATACCCGCTGGCTGTTACTGATCGAGGCATCTAGCGAGAAAATATTCGAGTCAGTAAATAATATGCGCCGTTCTATCTGGTTTCTTGTTGGTAGCCTGGTAGTGATCAGTTTATTGCTTGCCGTCTGGGCTTCTGGCCGCCTGACGCAACCAGTACATCGACTGGCTGAAATTATTCGTCGCTTTGCAGATGGTGAACGCGGAGCTCGTTATCAAGGGCCGGTGAATGACGAGGTCGGTCTTGCTGGTCGCGCCTTCAATTACCTGACAACAACCCTGGAGCAAACAGAAAAAGAACGGGAGAAGGCAGTAAGAGCCATGTGTCAATCAGAGCGGCTTGCTGCACTGGGGCAGATGGCAGCTGGTATCGGACATGAAATCAATAATCCGTTGATGAATATCATGTCACTGGCAGCGCTTATCGAAGAATCGCTGGGCGATAGCAAAGAAGAAGTGAAAAATGACTTACAGCTACTAAGAAAAGAGGGCAAACGTTGCGCCAGAATTATTCAGGGTATACTCAATTTTGCACGTGAAAATGAACCCCGCTACGAGGAGTTTGATCTCTCTAAAATGATAGAGGAAACCCTCGAGTTATTACATCATCGTATCGATTCTGCTGGTATCCAGCTGGAAAAGAAAATTGAAGCCAGCCTGTTGATGGAAGGAGATGCTGGGTTATTGCAGCAGGTGCTTGTAAATGTATTGCTTAATGCGGTGCAGGCATCGACCCCCGGTTCTGTTATTCGTCTTGTAGCAAGACAAACTGCTGACAAACTGATGATTGAGATTATTGATCAGGGTGTTGGTATCCAGCAAAAGGACTTTTCCAAAGTTTTTGATCCCTTTTTTACTACCAAGTCAGAAGGTGAAGGTACCGGGCTTGGATTATCAGTCAGCTACGGCATTATTCGCCATCATAATGGCAGTATTACCATTGAAAATATGGAAGATCGTGGTGTCAAGGTTTGCATAATACTACCTCTTAAATCACAGAAACAGGAACATAATATTGAATTGCAGGAGGCTAGCCATGCCAGTTAAGAAAACAAGAATTATGTTTGTGGATGATGATCTTGTGACCGGCAGAGTGATGAAGCGTAACTGTGATAATGCTAATTTCAGCTGCTCGATTTTTCAGCATGGCAAAGACTGTATTGAAGCATTTAAAAAGAACGGGGCTGATGTTGTTATAACCGATTTGCGTATGCCGGGAATGAATGGCTTTGAATTACTGTCGGAGCTAAGAGCGATAGACGATACTGTCCCAGTGCTGGTGATGACCGGCTATTCCTCGGTTGAAAATGCCGTAGAGGCGATGAAACGGGGAGCAACCGATTTTATCAAGAAGCCCTTTGATTTTTCTGAACTGAAGCTGATGCTGGATAGAACCATGCAGGCCATGCAGCTGAAAAAGGAAAACCGGCAGTTAAAGAGTAAACTGGGTCAGGAACAGCAGAATTTTGGTATGGTTGGTGAATCAGGCGCAATGCTTTCCCTGTTTGCTACCATTGATAAAGTCGCTGATGTCGACTGTAATGTGGTGATTACTGGTGACTCCGGTACCGGCAAGGAGCTGGTAGCGCGTGCTCTGCATGATTATAGTTGCCGTAAAGAGGCTCCTTTCGTTACCGTAGACTGTGGCGTACTGAATGAAGCTATGCTTGAAAATGAACTGTTTGGTAACAGTAATAACAATGAACATCAGGGGCTACTGGAGCAGGCCAATGGTGGTACTCTGTTCCTGGATGAAATCTGTCATATCTCGGATGAGATGCAAATGAAGCTGATGGGAATTATCGAAACCAGCACCCTGGTCAAGCCCGGCAGTAAGGATGAAATTGATATAGACGTCCGGATTATCGCTGCCAGTAACCGAAATCCGGAACAGGCTATAAGTGATGGTGAGCTGCGGCATGATTTTTTTCACCGCTTAAATGTGGTCAATATTCATGTGCCTTCCCTGCAGGAAAGAGTTTCTGATATCCCGTTGCTGGTTGACTATTTTATAAATGAGTTTTCAGCCAAGTACCAGCGAAATATTAAAGGTTTTGATTCAAGATCAATGAAACAGCTTTGCGAGGCCAACTGGAGTGGTAATGTGCGCCAGCTACGAAACGTGGTTGAACGTGAAGTAATCCTGTCAGAAGAACCTGTTCTAAGCTGGCAGGAAAATATCGATGAAAATATCGATGATGATCAGGTGATTAATTTCTCCAGCGATAACTTTATATCGCTTGAGAAGCTGGAAGAAAAATATATCAATCATGTTTTGCAATGTTTCAACGGCAAGAAAACCAAGGCAGCCAGGGTACTGGGCATTGATAAAACAACCCTGTGGCGCAAATTACGCCGCTACGACATAAGTGCCAATAATACTGAATCGTAGAGTGGTGTATTTTATATTCTGATGGTGCATATTGCAGTTTAGGGTAAAATTTTCTTGCATGCGGCGGGAATAAACTTATAGTTAATTACATGCTCATTACAGAGGTGGTATTATTATATTAG
>JALUTJ010000358.1 GCA_027057985.1 Chromatiales bacterium | reverse complement strand
GGCGAAGCAGTACCACTGAGTCCCTGGCTTGAAATCATCCAGCATTTTTATCAGCTGGCTTTTAATAAAGAACTGTATAACGAAACCTTACAGCAACTGATGCAACACCCGGATACCTATGTGGTTCAGGCGGATAACAGCTTACCAACTGAAACCAGCCAGCCGCTGGATGCCATCTTGCCACTAGAGCAGGTACCGAAGCAGTACTCCGCCAGCAGCTATCAGAAACTGCTGGATTGCCCTTACCAGTTCTTTGCCAGTTATGGCCTGTCATTGAGCAGTAGTGAAGAAGTACAGGAAGCATTATCAAAAAGTGATTACGGTGAGCGGGTACACCGTTGCCTGCAGGCCTTTCATAGTAATGTCGAAGGCCTGCCCGGCCCCTTCACCCAGGCCTGCAGCCACAGCAACCGAGAAGCCGCCATACAGCTGTTAACACAGATATCCGAGCAGGTATTTGCTTTCGATATCGAGGATAATTTTGAACACCGTGGCTGGTTATACCAGTGGATGAAACTGGTACCCGCTTATATCGACTGGCAGATTGCGCATGGTTCTCGATGGAAGTTCGATCAGGCCGAACAGCATGATGAACTCGAATGGCAGGATGAAATTATTTTAAAAGGCCGGCTGGATCGTATCGATAAAAATCCAGATGGGCTTGAGATTATCGATTATAAGACCGGCTCTTTTGCTAAAAAAGAGACGGTTCTGGATGGTGAAGCGGTTCAGCTTCCTTTTTATGCCCTGCTTGCCGAGGTTGCAGCGAAAGGTGATGTGGTTAAAAGTGGTTACCTTAAGCTGGACAGGGAAGTCAAAACCGGCACCACGGTTGAAGGCGATGAGCTCGATACTCTGAAAGACCTCAATGCCAAACGATTGTTGACCACAGTGGCACAGATGCGCGGGCAGTCTGCCTTACCGGCCTGGGGAGACAGCCAAACCTGTCAGTACTGCGAGATGGATCGCCTGTGTCGCCGCCAGGCCTGGCCTGCGACCACCACCCGGCTGAATAAATAAGCCTGCAGAAAAAAAGGTGGCCATGGCCACCTTGTTGAATTCCTTTCAGGCTCTCCAGCCTGTCATTATCACGGGCAGATCCGCATTTCATCAATGAATCAGCCTCCGTGCTTCTGCCAGGTAATCCCTTGGGTGCTTCCTTTAGGCAATCCCGCCTCCATCACATCTCCGTGTGTTTACTCCACTCAATACTGTTGTATTTCGAGTA
This sequence comes from Chromatiales bacterium, assembly GCA_027057985.1. Lineage (GTDB taxonomy): Bacteria > Pseudomonadota > Gammaproteobacteria > UBA6429 > Thiohalophilaceae > JAGLTQ01. Next base: position 2,022 of record JALUTJ010000358.1, on the reverse strand, counting down.
CGGGAAGTAGAATAACAGCCTGATACGACGTCACAAGCAATTATCAGGAAAACATGATCCAGCTCACAAAATGGTGTAATTTGACATCAGAGCCGGTGCATTTTTCACCACCATTGCACAAAGTTTAACCAGCAAGCAGAATAACAGGATGACGCAGAATAACTTTAATCGCCACACCATTGTCCGTGCCTCGGCAGGCAGTGGCAAAACCTACCAGCTGGTAAACCGCATTGTACGCCTGCTGTTAACCGGCGCTGAACCGGGTCATATTCTTGCCATCACCTTTACCCGTAAGGCCGCTAATGAAATGCAGAGCCGTTTATTGCAACGACTCTATTCGCTTGCGACCTGTGATAAAGCCGCCTGCACCAGTGCGCTCAAAGAGCTGGGGCTAAAAGCCGATACCGCGATGCAGCAAAACGCCGGACAACTATATGAGCAGGTACTTCGCAAAGAAGCACCGGTGAAAACCCTCACCTTCCATGCCTTTTGTCAGGAACTGTTACGCCGTTTTCCGCTTGAAGCCGATGTCGCACCCGGCTTCGACCTGGTTGAACAAACCCGCCTGCTTTATGACGAAGCCTGGCAGCTACTGATGAGCCGGGCACAGACGGATACTGCCCTTGCCACGGCACTGGATATCCTGTTCGATCAACTCGGTCTTTTCAATGCGCGACAGGCGCTTAACAGTTTTCTCGATCATCGATCCGACTGGTGGGCCTACTGTCGCGGGCAGGATGATCCACTTGAGTATGCGCAGCAACGGTTACAACAACAGCTCGATATCGATCCAGAACATGATCCGGTTGATACCCTGCTGAACGATGCATCATTTATGCATGAGCTCAATGAATTTCATGTGCTGCTCTGTAAACATGATATAAAAAATCACCGCGAACAAAGTGCACATCTATATATTACCGTTGACCATAGCCAGGATAATCAAACACGTTTCAGCAGTCTGAAACAATCTCTGTTAACACAAAAAGGTGACGTGCGGGTACGCAAAGAAAGTAAAGCCATGATCAAAAGCATGGGTGAAGATGGTGTACAACGCTTTTTTGAACTGAACGATAAACTTTCATCACGTTTATTAGAAACGGTGGATGCGATTGCAGCACAGCAAACCTGGCAGCGCACCACGGCCTGGTACCAGGCTGGTATTGCCTATCTTGACAGTTTCCAGCAACTGAAAAAAGAACAGCGTCTGCTGGACTTTACCGATCTGGAATGGCAAACCTACCTGTTACTTAATCACAGTAATAATGCACTCTGGGTGCAGTACAAGCTGGATCAGAAAATAGAACATCTGCTGATCGATGAGTTCCAGGATACCAACCCGACCCAGTGGCACCTGCTATTACCGCTACTTGAAGAACTGGCGGCTTCAGAAAATCCAGAACAGCGCAGTGTCTTTATCGTCGGTGATGAAAAACAATCCATCTATCGTTTCCGCCGCGCCGATCCACGTCTCTTTAATGAAGCAGCTGACTGGATGCAAAGTCATCTTCATGCCGAAACCCAGCCACTCACTCACTCATGGCGCTCCAGCCCGGCCGTAATGAAGTTCGTCAACAAACTCTTTACCAGCCCGGCATTAAAAACAGGCATAGATAATTTTCCACTGCATGAAACAAAAAAAACAGATCTACCCGGAAAAATCATCCTCCTGCCTTTATCGAAAAAGGAAACAGAGGAAGCCGAAGAAGATAACCAGCATGAATTACGTAACCCGTTAATTCAGGCGCGGGAAGAAAACAGTAGTCAGCATTTCTATAACGAAGGCCGGCTGATAGCCGGACAAATTCGTGAACTGGTTGAAAACCGAACGGCTGTCACCGATAACCATAATAGCCGCGCCATCAACTTCAACGACATCATTATTCTATTACGCAGTCGCAGCCATGTTGCCGATTATGAACAGGCGCTGCGTGAACACGGTATTCCCTATATTGGTGCCAACCGCGGTACCCTACTGGAAAGCCTTGAAGTCAATGATATGCTGGATCTGTTGCAATGGCT
>JALUTJ010000357.1 GCA_027057985.1 Chromatiales bacterium | reverse complement strand
TCCCGATGTCGATACCTTGCCGGCCGGTTTCTCTGAAGTCTGGTTAAAAGACATCCTGCGAACCCGTCTGGATTTTCAGGGCGTTATCTTTAGTGATGATCTTGATATGAAAGGGGCCAGTGTTATCGGTGAGCATTATAGTGAACGTGCAGAAAAAGCCCTTTCTGCGGGTTGTGATATGGTGCTGGTTTGTAATAACCGCGAAGGTGCGGTTGATGTAATCGATAACCTGCAGGGGCATGATGATCCGGTTTCACATTTACGACTGGCGCGCATGCATGGAAAACATGATATCCGCATGGCAGAATTACATAAAAGCGAGAAATGGAAACGTGCAGTTGACCAGTTAAAACGCTACCAGGATGATCCCAGCCTGGATCTGGAATTTTAAGATAAGAGTATAAGGACTTATGAAGGAAATACTGGAAAAAATACAGGCATACCTGCCTTTTTCTGATCAGACCGATACCTGGATTATTCAGGTATTCCTGATTGTATTTGTGGCACTGTTGATCGATTTGATTCAGAAGAAAGTGCTACGTCGTATCAAGAAGCAACTGGAGAAAACCGAGAATCTCTGGGATGACGCACTGATTCATGCCATTATCAGGCCGATCAGTGTTTTGATCTGGACACTGGGACTGTCACTGGCACTGGAGCTGACCACGATCGGTAATGCCATGAAGATATTTGAGCTCGGTACAATTATCGTTGTTGGCTGGGCACTGATTCGACTGATTAATTATGTTGAAGCAAATATCATCGAGCAGCATAAGATCAGAGGTAAAAATATTGATCGCACTACGGCAGATGCGATCAGCCAGTTACTCAAGGTATCGGTCACCATTACCTCGACACTGGTGGCGTTACAGGCACTTGGTTTTAATATTTCTGCAATTCTCGCCTTCGGTGGTATCGGTGGTATCGCAGTGGGTTTTGCAGCCAAAGATTTACTGGCCAACTTTTTTGGTGGACTGATGATCTATCTCGATCGGCCCTTTTCAGTTGGCGACTGGATTCGTTCTCCGGATCGCAATATTGAAGGTACGGTAGAAAAGATCGGCTGGCGTCTGACCTCGATCCGAACCTTTGACAAACGACCGTTATATATCCCCAATTCAACTTTTGCCAATATCGCCGTTGAGAACCCGTCACGTATGTCACACCGGCGTATCTATGAAACCATTGGTGTTCGATATGATGATATCAATGTCCTTGCCACTATTATCGAGGATGTGAAAGCCATGCTACAACAGCATGATGAAATCGATACTACGCAAACCATGATTGTTAACTTTAACCAGTTTGCACCTTCCTCACTGGATTTTTTCATCTATACTTTTACAAAAACAACGAACTGGGTACATTATCATGAGGTTAAGCAGGATGTACTGTTAAAAGTAGCCGATATTATCGAACAGCATGGTGCAGAGATAGCCTTCCCAACTTCAACCATACACCTGGAACAACAACTACCAGATGCAGAGCAACAGGGCGTGTAAAGTGGACACCGATGAAATCAGGAAAGTACAGCAGGAATCAGAATGCCTCTGTGATACAGATGCCTTGCATCAGGCGCTTGATAATATGGCAAAGAAGATTGAGCAGGAGCTGAAGGAGAGTAATCCCCTGGTCTTATGCGTAATGACCGGAGGTATTGTTCCAACCGGCCATCTGTTAACCCGCCTGTCTTTCCCTCTGCAGCTTGATTATATCCATGCTACACGCTATAGCGGTGAAACCAGTGGTGGACGATTAAGCTGGTTGCATGAGCCTGCGGTTTCACTTCAGGACAGAACGGTACTGATCGTCGATGATATCTTTGATGAAGGCATTACCCTGGAAGCGATCAATCAGTATTGTGTCGATAAAGGTGCAAAACAGGTTTTTTCTGCAGTGCTGGTCAATAAGTTGCATGATCGTAAAACACAGTACCAGCCAGATTACGCGGCACTGGAGATTGAAGATCGCTACCTGTTTGGTTTTGGTATGGATTATAAAAACTACCTGCGTAATATCAATGCAATACACGCAGTGAAGGGTATGTAGAGATGAGCAAGATTGCAATTATTGGCGGTACTGGCCTCACTAGTCTGAAAGGGCTGGAAATCACCGGTCGTGAAATCATGCAGACACCTTATGGTGAACCCTCAGGTCCACTGGTACATGGTGTACTCGCTGGCAAAGAAGTGTCATTTTTACCTCGCCACGGTGCAGGACATACCATCCCTCCCCATAAGATCAACTACCGCGCTAATATCTGGGCGCTAAAAAATGCCGGTATGGAATATGTTCTCGCGGTAAACGCGGTAGGTGGTATCCGAAACGATATGCTGGCGGGAGAACTGGTGCTACCCGATCAGATCATCGACTATACCGTTTCTCGTACCAATACCTTTTTTGAGGAAGGTTTAAAACAGGTGGTACATATTGATTTTACCTATCCCTTCTGTGAAGACTTGCGGCAGAAAATTATTCGTTCGGCTGAAGACGAAAGTATTCAGCTGATTTCAGGTGGCACTTATGCGGCAACCCAGGGACCACGGCTGGAAACAGCTGCCGAGGTGGATCGACTGGAAAAAGACGGTTGCGACCTGATTGGTATGACCTGTATGCCAGAAGCAGCACTGGCAAGGGAGCAGGAACTTTGCTATGCCAGTATCTGCGTGGTGGCAAACAAAGCCGCAGGACGCGGTGATGAAGCGTTAACCATGGAAAAAATTGAAGAAAATCTCAACGGCGGTATGTTGCGAGCCCGGCAATTACTGCAAGCCGTTATTCCACGGCTTGGTTAGATTCCAGCAGGTATTATTTTTTTTCTTCTACCAGGTAAGGGGTGATTTTAAATAGTACCCCCAGCACCGGGTGATCCAGGTAATGCAGTTCTTTACTACGAATGCGGCGTCTGACCTGTTTAAAATGTATGACACCCTGTTTTGACTGAAGCTGTTCTTCATTATCCAGTGCAGCAAACGGGTTGTCTGACTGGGCTATTGTTACAGGTTTCTTTTTATAGGTCATTTCACCTTCCAGTCGCAAGTAGCGAGCCAGGGTAACACGCAGCAGACCTTCAAGTTCGTAGGGCGTATTGTCTTCTATCATTTCTTCGCTACTCGCTTCCAGGGAACTTTCAGCGTCATTTTCTTTTTGCTGTGGGGGAGCTGGGGGAACAGTCCGCTTGAAATGAACAGGGAGCGATGTTTTTTTGTCCAGCCCGGGCTGGCGCCAGGCAGTATGGAAAATCATGCGATATTTCTCTGA
>JALUTJ010000356.1 GCA_027057985.1 Chromatiales bacterium | reverse complement strand
GCAGTATACCTCATTAACCAATGTCGAGTTGAATTCGTGGGATTTCAGTGCCCTGTTGAAGCTGAATCGGGCAATTCTCATCGGGCAACTCGAACGCCCAGGACTCGAGACCAGAGTTGATGGTCACGTGGTTCAATCAATCAATAATTCCAGCTACCTGCGTGTTGTTCTGCCCGTAGAACAGGAAATTGTCAATATGGACCGCCTTCCTGATTACGGGAATGATAAGCAGGCGACTTCCAGGTCGACCGGTTCGCCCTGATGATTTCACGGGCAGTGGTCTCGATTTCCGATACGACTTCTGATAACTGTTAGGCGAATCTGTTTTCTCAATCTATTATTTGTTACAGGAAATGGCAGCGTGATTGAAACCAAGCAGCTGACAAAAAAATATGGCGACCTGATAGCCGTCAATGAAATAAATCTCAATCTTGTCGAAGGGGATGTGTTCGGTTTTATTGGCCCGAACGGTTCCGGCAAGACGACAACCATGCGGATGATCGCGACGCTTTTGACTCCCGATTACGGCGAGGCTTATGTTTGTGGGAAGTCGATCTACACGCATGCCAAGGAAATACGCAGACTGGTCGGGTTTATGCCCGACTTTTTCGGTGTTTACGATGACATGACCGTTTTGGAATACCTCGAATTCTTTGCAGCGACATATCGCATCAACGGTCCGAAACGCAGAAAAGTATGTGAAGAAAAGCTTGAATTGGTCGATATGACATTCAAGCGGGATGCCATGGTCAGCCAGCTTTCTCGCGGACAGACGCAGCGTATCGGGTTGGCCCGCGTCATGCTGCATGAACCGCAGGTTCTTTTGCTGGATGAGCCTGCCAGTGGGCTTGATCCGCGCGCACGGATTGAAATCCGAAACCTGCTGAAACGACTGGGTGAAATGAAAAAAACGGTTATTGTTTCCAGTCATATTCTTCCTGAACTTGCCGACGTCTGTACGAGAGTAGGCATGATCGAGAAGGGAGAATTGATTATTGACGGTCGTGTTGATGAAGTGATGAGTGAAGCCAGGCAGTCGATTATCCTGAATGTTCGCGTGACAAAATCGCCGGAAAAAGCAGCCCACGTTCTTGAACAGTGCAGTGCTGTCGATCACATTCGTATGGATAATGAAACACTTGTTGTTACGCTCAATCAGGGAACGTTGGATTATTCCGAGTTACCTACCCGTCTGATCGAAGCCGGCTTCAGTCTGAAGCTGTTCCGGGAAGAAGAAGTCAATCTGGAAACTGCTTTCATGGAATTGACAAAAGGAAAACAGCAATAGGCGAAATCAGCCGTGTCAGGTTATGTTTACGCTCAATGTTTGAAAGACATCAGAAACGGATTGATCGATGAAACCTCAATTGTCTGGCAAATGGGCTTTGGTGACAGGGGCTTCTTCCGGGATAGGCGAAGAGTTCGCGAATCAGCTGGCAGCCAGAAAGATGAATCTGATTCTGACCGCCCGTCGTGAAGACCGGTTACAGCAACTTGCCGAAAAACTCCAGAAGCAGCACGGTACAAAAACGGTTGTTCTCCCGGCTGATCTGGTCAAACCGGAAGAACTCAACAGGCTCGTTGATGAAGTCCGTTCGCTTACAGATCCCGTTACCCTGGTTGTCAATAACGCGGGATTTGGAGAGATCAGCACCATTGAAAATAGTGATTTACAGAAGCTGATCGATATTGTGCAGGTCAACATTTCCGTGGTGACCCGACTCACCTACGAGTTCCTTCCGGAAATGATCTCTCGCAACGATGGCGGCGTGATCAACGTTTCTTCCGTGACCGCATTCCAGCCTGTGCCCTACATGGGTGTTTATTCCGCGTCAAAGGCCTACGTTCTGCATTTGAGCGAAGCTCTTTGGGCTGAACTGTACGAAACCGATGTGCGGATTATGGCTCTTTGCCCCGGTACGACCAGAACCGAATTTTTTGATAAGGCTGGTGTGACGAGTTGGCTTAGCAAAAACTTCGCCCACACGCCTTCGCAGGTGGTTCGCAAGGCGTTGCTGTTCTACGAACGCAGCCATCCTTTCTGCATCCCGGGTATCAAGAACTGGCTCGTTGCCTGGATTACCAAATTCGTCAGGCGTAGACGCGTTGTTCTGGAAGCGAAAAAAGTCTTCCACAATCTCGCGACAGGTGAGGAAAAGGATTGATTCCGGCGACTTGAAACAGAAGTTCTGATATGGAAGAACCGGCACGGTAAAGGTGGCTTCGGCAAACCGCAGTCAGAAAGCCTGGGGGACTCGTTCAGTCGCCGACACCCATATCCTGAGAATAGGCCCCCTGAACCAGTTTGCCTTCCTTGTTGTTGTGCTGTTCCAGTTTTTTCATCCACTCTGCCAGTTCATATTTCAATGCATCTGCCTGTGTACGAAATGGGCGAAGCTGTTTCAGCTTATCGCGGAGTTGTTCCAGACGCTCCTGCAACGTCCGGTGCTCCTTCAGCAGTTCCTGAACCTCGTGGTCAGCTTCCGGACAGCATTCAATAACATCCTGAAGGTATCCATCTTTTTCCCGCAGGTAGAATTCGCGTGGGATGGTTCTGGCCAGCACGTCCACGATTGCAAGCAACCATTTTCGGTTCTGCTCACTCGCTTCTTCCTCGAGGACATCGCGAAGATCGCCCAGCAAGAGAAATTCCAGTTCTCCTAACTGCTTGAGATCCAGGAGCTCGTAATTGAATTGATCTTTTAACATGGCCCTCTCCTGTTTCTGCTGATAAATCCTGCTCGGACAATCCACGTTTACCCGCGGTGAGCCCGTTCCGTTTTTTCGACTCCGACACCACCCATCATTTTCAGCCTAATTGTTGGTTCTGTCAAAGGGATTTCTCATGATTTTCAGCTTCTTTTTTTTCTCCTCAATACCGCTGGAAATGGACTTGTTATCGTGCAAAACACTTGGCGAAAACAAAAAACGCAGGTTATTCCGTGCAGATTATCTCGGTTTGATTAAACCGGACCGCTGTTACACACTTGCACACTTCTTCGGATAAATTTGAGGGATTTCCCCAAATTTTCTGTTTTTCGTATTGTAATGGATAAGCGGGCTGTTATCTTGGCGTGGTCCTGATCTGGTTTCCCGTAATTTTCAATCGGACGGTTCAGGCTGAAGACGTGGTTCCGGGGCCGGTCTGGTTTCCTGGACGTTCTCTTAATCTTTTCTTTTGGGGATCCCTGCTGCAGCAGTTCGTCGAATTGTGTCGGCCAACACAATTCATTGGGGTGTTTTTTGCTCCTGTGGTTTTTTGC
>JALUTJ010000355.1 GCA_027057985.1 Chromatiales bacterium | reverse complement strand
CATAATAAATGGAGGAATCACCATGAAAAAAAGTATCATTGCTATAACGGCTTTAATTAGTATGATTGCAACATCTGTTTTTGCTGGTCCGGCACACGATGGCCCGGCAAAGAATGGTTACTATAAGCAGAAAGTTGTTTATCATGTCAATAATATTCACAGTGCAACTGGCGCTTTCCGCAATATCAAGAACCACCTCAATGCTCTGGGTGACAAGAATGTTGAGATCATTGTTGTTACTCACAGCTCAGGTGCTTTTGCACTGGTTGATGGTGCCATGGGTAAGAAAAGCAAGAAGACCGGTAAAGTGTATAACTTCACCGATACCATCGCAGCGCTGGCAAACCGTGGTGTTAAGTTTGAAATTTGTGCAAACACTATCCGTGGTAAGAAAATCAACAAAAACCTGATCAATGAAAATGCTGAAATCATTCCTTCAGGTGTTGCTGAAATTGCCTTTCTGCAGCAAAAAGGCTACTACTACATCAAGCCATAATCTCCGGCTATGTGGAAGTAAAAACGGGTACTGATGTACCCGTTTTTTTTGCCAGGTGAAAGTGGCGTGGAGGTAAAAATAAGACGGCATAAAAAAGCCCGGTCCAAAGAACCAGGCTTTCTGAATTTTGGTAGCGGGGGCAGGATTTGAACCTACGACCTTCGGGTTATGAGCCCGACGAGCTACCGAGCTGCTCCACCCCGCAATCGATGGGCGCATTTTACGGATTATCCCAAGTATTAGCAAGTCTTAATGAAAAGAAATTAATAAATAATGTGGCAAATTGCACCATAAAAGGGTGCATATCTCCTGAAGCCGGGAAAAATGCCGTAATTTCGGGACTGTTTATTCAATTCAGGGTACAATTTTTTCCAGTAATAAACTAAAAATTGCAATTTGCAGATAAAAAAGGGTCTGGTCAGGGTTTCTCCCAGTCCAGATAATTTGGAAAATTATTTTCAGTTAACTGCGGGTTCCGGCTGGCAGAAAAACTGTAATTAAGGAGTCATTGATGGATAAAACACGTCGAATCATTCTAAAGGCTACAATGGCGGCAGGTACGCTTGCGGTGGCTGCCGGGGCCAACCTGTTAACCCCGAGCACCGTTCTCGCTGCCTGGCCGAAAAAGGCATTTAAATCGAACAAGATGAGCGAGGCAATGAGTATTGTTGCCGGTGCGGGTAAACCTGTACCAAGCAAGGACATTACGGTTGAAGCCCCCGATATCGCCGAAAACGGTGCGGTTGTCTCGGTCAAGGTGACTTCTACCTTACCTGGTGTTGAAACAATTTCTGTTTTTGTTCCAGTGAATAATTTCCCGCTTTCAGCCAGTTACATTCTTTCCGACCAGGTTGTTCCCTCGATAACCGGCCGTATCAAGATGGCGAAAACGGCGGATATCGTTGCCGTGGTTAAAGCCAATGGCAAGCTTTATACCGCAAAGAAGGCCGTCAAGGTCACACTGGGTGGTTGTGGCGGTTAAAACGCACAACAAAGCGATTTTAAAAAGAATTAATTTAAGGAAAGCATTATGGCGAGAAAAATGAAAATTCGTGCATGGGATAACGGTAAAAATATCTCCATCAAGGCAATTATTTTCCATCCAATGGAAACAGGTATGCGCAAAGATAAAAAGACCGGCAAAAAAATACCTGGACATTACATCACGGAAGTCAACTGTGAGCATAATGGCAAGAATATCCTGACCTGTCAGTGGGGACCGGGTGTTTCCAAGAACCCGTTCCTGGCGTTTAATTTTAATGGCGGCAAGAAAGGCGATACTATTAAAATTTCCTGGGTAGATAACCAGGGTGGAAAAGGCGGCGCTTCAGCCAAAATTTCCTGATCCCGTTTCTTCAAGCAGGATAAAAAGGCGTACCTGGTACGCCTTTTTATTGCCTCGTTTACAAGATACAGCCGCCAATTAAGCCTGATATTTACAGGGCTTTTCACTGTTTTTGGGCTTTTATCCAGATCTAGCCCTGTTCGGCATAGACGCGAGCCGAGGAGCCTGTTATTTTCTCCCTATCCAAATTTAAAGTATTTTTAACAGGTCAGAGCCATGAAAAAAATTACCATTATCGGTGCCGGTTTTGCCGGTCTCACCGCCGTACGCCAGATAAGGAAACTGGACAAAACATGTGAAATTACCCTTGTCGCCCCCCACGCAGAGCTTCATTACCTGCCAAGCCTGATCTGGGTGCCTGCTGGATTACGTAAACGTGAGGATATTATTATCCCGCTGGATAATTTCTTCCGCCGTATGAATGTTACTTTCCACAAGGGCAGCGTAACCGGCCTGCGGGATGGTGGACGGGTTGTTGAAACCGACAACGGTGAAATCAGTAATGACGGGCTTATCATCGCTTCCGGTGGTCGCTTTATCAAGAAACTACCGGGTATCGAGCATGCTATCACCCCGTGTGAAGGTATCGATGCAGCAGAACAGATTCGGGATCGGATTGCGGCGATGGACGGCGGCACTATCGCCTTTGGTTTTGCCGGTAACCCCAAGGAACCTTCTGCAATGCGTGGTGGCCCGATGTTCGAGTTTGTCTTTGGTACCGACACCATGCTGCGAAAGCAGGGTCGCCGTGACAAGTTCGAGCTGGTCTTTTTTAGCCCGGCACCGAAGCCGGGTAACCGTCTCGGACCGAAGGCGGTGGGACGCCTGCTCGGTGAAATGAAAAAACGGGGTATCAAAACTTATCTTGGCAACAAGATGAAATCCTTTTCGGCGGAGAAAGTGGTGACCGAAGCCGAGGAATTTGCTGCCGACCTGATTATTTTTATGCCGGGAATGACCGGAAACAAGTGGTTTGACAACAGCGAGTTACCGCGCTCCGAAGGGGGGCTGGTCAAAGCGGATAATCACTGTAAGGTTGAAGGGATGCAGGCCGTCTACGTTGCGGGTGACTCAGGCAGCTTCCCGGGCCCAGACTGGATGCCGAAGCAGGCACATATGGCAGACTTACAGGCTGAAGCCGCAGCAAAGAACCTGCTGGCAGAGCTTTCTGGCCAGCCAGCCGATGCCACCTTTAACATTGAACTGATGTGTATCGTCGATTCAAACGGCAAGGGCATGATGGTTTCACGTACGGAAGATAAAAACACCATGCTGCCACCCAGTATGTTCCTGCACTGGGCCAAACGCTTCTTTGAATGGTGGTACCTGCGTAAATACCGTTAATAGAGGACATCGTTGCCAGTATGCAATTTATGATCTTTGCCAGTATTTTCCTGCTGGTCATGGCTTTGCTGAATATATATAC
>JALUTJ010000354.1 GCA_027057985.1 Chromatiales bacterium | reverse complement strand
GGCATACTGCACCTCGATCGTGTCCTCATCTTCAAGTGCAATCACTTCAAAAACACGGTTCTCGATATCGCGGTACCAGACACCAATTTCGGGATCACACACTGCTGTTGCCATAATGATTCTCCCTTGAATAAAATAAGTACTCACTTACTTTTTTGAAAATACTTCATTACAAACATTAGCAGCCCCTGCAGAATTTGCACCCCCGCAGCGAAAGAAAAACAAAAAAACGCCTCAAAATGAGGCGTTTTTAACATGAGGGAAATTTAGAAAGATGATTACTGCATCTGTTCCTGCATGTGCTCCTGCTGCATCATTTTTGCAGGTTCTGCTTCTGGCTGGTTTTCGCTATTCGAGGCGGCAACATAGTTAAAGTCTTTTTCAGCAATCACTTCACCCGCGCCGTTGATCACCGAGACTTTCCAGTCGCCGGTCCACTGTGGCATCAGGGTTTTGCTGGACCAGACGCGCCAGCGAGGGCCCTTTACATTGAATTTCACTTCAGCAACCACCTTGCCGTCATGCTCCCAGCGCTGCACTGCGGTCTGGCCGCTCATATCACGCAGCTCGGTAAAGAACATGACCTTGTTATTTTCATTGCTGAGTTTATCGATATTTTCCAGTGGCTCACGATCCACTATCTGGGTGGTAAAAGCAGAGCGCACCACGCTGCCACGGGAAAAACCACTTTGCTCGGTCATCATATGTGTTTCAGGCTTCGCCGTGGTGGATTTTTCAACAACATCACTTTCCGTTTCCATCATATTCTTTTCCATCTGCATATTACGTTCAGTGCTTTGTTGCCGATCCTGGTGCATCTGTTGCGTATTTTGCATTTGTTGGGCATTATTCATTTGCTGAGCATTTTGCATTTGCTCGGCTAACAGGGGCTGGGTAATTAATAAAAGTGATACAATTCCGGTTATATGTTTCATTGGCTTCTCCTTGAGATACATAAGCAGCAGGCAACTATAAGACCCTATTCCAGCATTTTATTCTGTGAGCATATTCACAGACTCAGACAGACATGATTTTAATCCGGTTACTGGCAAGCTATGAGCAAAATATCTTATCTCGGCACAGAACATTTTAGTCACGAAGAGGCTGGCGATATTACCGGCGTCCTGCTGGTAAACCTTGGCACGCCTGATGCAGCAACGCCTGCTGCAGTACGGCGCTACCTGGCTGAGTTTCTGTCCGACCCTCGTATCGTAGAAATGCCACGCTGGTTATGGAAACCGATCCTGCATGGCTTCATTCTACGCATCCGCCCGCGTAAAGTGGCAAAAAGTTATCAAAGCGTCTGGACCGAAGAGGGTGCGCCCCTGCTGGCGATCAGCAAAAAACAACAGCAGTTATTACAGCAAGCCGTGTCTTCCTCTTTTACATCCAGCATCCGGGTGGAACTGGGTATGCGCTATGGCAACCCTTCTATTTCTTCAGCACTGCGCAATCTTAAAAATGCCGGAGCAAAAAATATTCTGGTTCTACCGCTGTATCCACAATACTCGGCAACTACCACCGCATCTATCTTTGATGCCGTTGTTACCGAACTGAAACAATGGCGCTGGATCCCCGAGCTTCGTTTTATCCAGCACTATCATGATCACCCGGCTTATATCGATGCCCTGGTCGATAGTATTCAGCAGTTTCAACAGCAACAGGGAGAGGCGGAAAAACTACTGTTCTCTTTTCACGGACTGCCACAACGATACCATGACAATGGCGATCCCTATTTTTGTGAATGCCATAAAACTGCCAGACTGGTTGCAGAAAAACTGCAGATCGATGAGAACCAGTGGGCGCTGTCTTTCCAGTCCCGCTTTGGTCGCGAAGAATGGCTAAAACCCTATACCGATAAAACCCTGATAAGCTGGGCACAACAGGGTGTTAAAAGTGTACAGGTCGTCTGCCCGGGTTTTGCTGCAGATTGCCTGGAAACCCTTGAAGAAATACAGATCGAAAACCGGGATTATTTTCTCAATGCCGGTGGAGAATCCTTTGCCTATATTCCTGCGCTCAATAGCAATGAAGATCATATCCAGATGATGAAGCAACTGATTGCACAGCACACCTGTGACTGGCTGGATAAATAAAGAACTGCTTTTACCTATAAAGCTAACTCGCTTGTTATAGGTAACCCTTAGCAATATTTTCTTTGATTATTTGCAGGTTCAGCTTATCAAACCAGGGCACAGCAAAGTTCGCGCCCAAACGAATCTTTTGTTATGTGTTTTTGTCTATGATATTCGTTGGCTTACCATCAAGGCTGAACTGGTTTTTTTGCTCCCAATATTCTTTTAATCCTTCTTCGCCTTTTTTTAAGGCCCAGTTTCTTAATTGATTTCTTTCGCCAATATAATCATAAAAAGGTACCGCCATACCACAGGAAGTTTGAACAAGATCGATTTCTAAATCAAAGATTTGCCTTGCCCCTGGAATTGGGTTGAACAACGAAAATAACTCATCCCATTCCTGATCTTTTCTGTGAACCACCCTTGCATTTCCATAAATGCGCAGGATCATTGGGTCACCCTCGAAAGCGGCAAACATTATGGTCATTCTAGGATTTTCCTGAATATGCGCAGATGTTTCATTACCACTGCCTGTTACGTTAAGCCATGCAATTCTGTTTTTATCCAAAACTCGTAAAGAATCCATTCCCTTCGGAGAGATATTTACTCTGCTGTCAGCAGTCGCTGTACCCACAAAGAATATTTTTTGATCCTCAATGAACTGTTTCAGCTTGTCGGATATTTCAGAATAACATTGCCCCATTCCTTTGTTTCCTTTTTATGCATAACACCGCAACTCACTGGCAGCAAAAAGCAGCGCAAAGGACCTGCACCACTTCTAACAACCCGTACTTTCTAGCTTGCTCTCTCCAGGGGATAATGTGAGGAGATTTTAGGTTGGGCAGCACCAAGTCAATATTATCTGGAGGAAATCTCAATATTCCAAAGACGGCTACTTTTGCTTCCATATTTCTCCACCTTTTTTTCGCACTATATCGAAAATAACTGGGCGTTAAAAGCGTTTCGCGTTTTTAGCGCAATGATGTTCCCCATAAAAAAATAACACATTACGCATGTATTTTGGCATATTCTACAGGCTTATATAGCCCAGAATGGCATTGGACCATTTTTGCCGAATACCTTCAGCCTGCATCAGGCGGGCAACGGTATTTTCACAGCGATAATAACCACGACGCTGTAATTCTGCCGCCATTCGTGGGCTGCCATAGGTTTCTTTTACCTCTTGATGGATCTTCTTT
>JALUTJ010000353.1:1002-10045 GCA_027057985.1 Chromatiales bacterium | reverse complement strand
CGGTGGTGGCGTATTCCGGTATAGGAATCACTTTGCCCAGTCGATCATCCAGGATTTTCAGTTGAATTTTGTGCATCTATTGCTTACTCCCCTTTGAAATTGGTTATTTAATTTTATTCATCGCAATCACATTATTATCCTTTGCCGCCGTGGCATCGAATAATGAAAAGCGTTGCGCCACCAGCGCTATCAGTTGTCTTGCCAGCTTGTTTTTACTCGCCAGTTCCAGCTTCAGGCCACCCTCTTTCCAGTACACATGCAGTTCATTGCTGTCACTATTAAAGGTACCCGCAGTCTTCTCTGCTGCCGGTCCTACCCGGTTTGCCACCACCATATCAAGACGCTTTTTCTCCAGTTTACCGAGTGCGTACTGTTCAAGCTCATGTGTTTCTGCGGCAAAACCAACACAAAAGGTGCTGGCGTATTGCGCTTTTACCATCGCCAGAATATCGGTGGTTTTTTCCAGTTCAATGGTCAGGCGCGCTTCATGCTTTTTGATCTTCTGTTGCTGCTGCAGTACCGGGCGGTAATCCGCTACCGCGGCAGTCGCAATAAAGATAGCGGCATTTTCAATATGAGCTTTAACCGCCTCTTCCATCTCGGCCGCAGATTCAACATCGACTCGACTCACCCGCTGTGGGGTGGCCAGACTCACCGGGCCGCTAATAAGGATAACCCGGGCTCCGGCCTCAACCGCGGCGGCGGCGATGGCATAACCCATCTTGCCAGAGCTGCGATTAGAGAGATAACGCACCGGATCCAGCGCTTCACGGGTGGGTCCCGCGGTAATCACAACCGTTTGCCCGGCAAGACTGCCGGTGGAAAAAAGCTCGCCCAGCCGCTGCAATATAGTCTCACTGTCGCTCATGCGGCCCTCACCCACATCACCACAGGCCTGCTCCCCGCTGTCGGGGCCGATAAACAGTACGCCACGTTGTGCCAGCACGCGAACATTTTCCTGGGTTGCTGCGTCGGCCCACATCTGCCTGTTCATGGCTGGAGCAATCGCCAGCGGCACGTCCGCCGCCAGACAAAGCGCCCCCAGTAATTCATCGGCTCGCCCCTGTGCCAGGGTAGCAAGACTATTGGCACTGGCCGGCGCCACCAGGATCACATCGGCCCAACGCGCAAGTTCGATATGCCCCATGGCCGCTTCGGCCTCGGTGTCGAGCAGACTGTCGTGTACCGGAGTGCCTGACAGCGCCTGAAAAGTCAGTGGTGTAACAAAGGCTTTGGCCCCTTCGGTCATCACCACGCGTACTTCGGCACCGGCTTCACGCAGGCGCCGCACCAGATCCGCCGCCTTGTAGGCTGCGATACTCCCGGTCACGCCCAGTAGTACATGTTTATTACTCAGATATTGCATAAGCCTATTCTAGCAGATTAGTAAACATTCACACCGCACTGTAGCCTTCCGGCTTCAAAAAAACATGCGACGAAGGTATGATATTGAGAATTATTTTGACAGGGAGGTCAAACATGCCTATCACGGACTGGCCAGAAAACGAGCGGCCACGCGAAAAACTACTTCAGCTTGGCAGTAATGCCCTTTCCGATGCTGAACTGCTTGCGATTTTTTTACGCACCGGCACCCGGGGTAAAACCGCGGTAGACCTGGCGCGGGAGATTATCCAGTATTTTGGTGGCCTGCGGCCCTTGCTGCTCGCGGATAAAAAGCAGTTCTGCCAGTTTCCCGGACTCGGGCAGGCCAAGTTTGCCCAGCTACAGGCGGTGCTGGAGCTTTCGCGCCGGCACCTTGGGGAAATACTGCAACGTGGCGATCAGCTCCAGAACCCGCAGGCGACGCGGGATTTTTTGCAGGCGCGTATGCGCGACCTGCCCCACGAGGTCTTTGCCTGCCTGTTTCTCGATAATCGCCACCGGGTCATCCAGTACGAAGAACTGTTCCAGGGCACGATTAATGGCGCCAGCGTGCATCCACGCGAGGTGGTACGCAAAACCCTGCAACACAATGCCGCGGCGCTGATCCTGGCTCATAATCACCCCTCCGGCGTGGCCGAGCCCAGCGAGGCCGATCGCCACATTACCCGCCGCCTCAGTGAGGCCCTGTCCCTGATCGATGTGCGGGTGCTGGATCATATCGTCATCGGCGACGGTGAATGTGTGGCGTTTTCAGAAAGGGGCTGGCTTTGAAGCGTGATTTTCTGCCGCATATCTCAGCCCGGAAACGGGCACATTTTCCGTAAATTGTACTTGTATCCTCGCCCTGATCTGCGTAAAATCCCCGCTCTTTAACGCCAAGGCTGATTCTTGGTGAGCCGATTTTTAGAATTTTGGAGAATATCATGGCGAAAGTCTGTCAAGTCACTGGCAAACGCCCAATGTCAGGCAACAATGTTTCTCATGCGAAAAACAGAACACGTCGTCGTTTTCTGCCTAACCTGCACTCGCACCGTTTCTGGGTAGAATCTGAACAGCGTTTTGTTCGTCTGCGCTTAAGCTCTAAAGGCATGCGCATTATCGATAAGAAAGGCATCGAGGCTGTACTGGCCGATATGCGTGCCCGCGGCGAGAAAGTATAAGGAAACCATCATGGCCAAGTCTGTATGTGAAAAAATCCGTTTAAACTCAAGTGCTGGTACCGGTCATTTCTACACGACCATGAAAAACAAGCGTAATATGCCTGAGAAAATGGAAATCAAAAAATACGATCCCGTTGTTCGTAAACACGTAATGTACAAAGAAGGCAAAATCAAGTAACTGCCTTGCATGTAAACTATGTAAAAACCCGCCTTTATGCGGGTTTTTTATTGCCTTATTTTTATTATTCGCAGCAAAAATCCTTTTTTCAATAAAGTATTTCACCCCGGCGACCGATACAGAGATCAGCAGGGCGGCTCCTGTCCTGCGGTTTTTATAAAATGAGAATGAGCCCTTTTTATGCAGGATATCTATATCGGTCGCCAGCCCATCTATGACAGCAAGCTCCATGTCGTGGCCTATGAGCTGTTGTTCCGTGCCGGTGAGGAAAACCAGGCCATGGTGGTCGATGGCGATAGCGCTACTACCAATGTCATTATCAATGCCCTTACCGAGATTGGCATGGATGAACTGGTTGGTAACAGGCGCGCTTTTATCAACCTGACCCATGATCACATCCTGCAAATGGCAAAACAGCCCCTGCCGGAAATGAAGGATCGGCTGGTGCTGGAGGTGCTGGAAGACATCCGCGCAGAAGATGAGATTATTGCCGCGGTGAAAAAACTGGCCAGCGAAGGTTTTACCATTGCCCTGGATGACTTTATCTACCATGAGTCACTACAGCCGCTGGTGGACATATCCGATATTATCAAGATCGATCTCACGGCCATCAGTAAAGCAGAACTTGAAGCCCATGTAAAAAAACTGGCCAACGGTAAACGCCGTTTACTGGCGGAGAAAGTTGAAACCGCAGAAGAATACCAGCACTGCCAGCAGCTCGGTTTTGATTATTACCAGGGCTATTATTTCAGTAAGCCCAGTATCGTTAAAGGTAAAAGCCTGCCAGCCAATAAAATGACCATCGTCAAGCTGCTGGCGCGCCTTTCCGATGATGACAGCAGCACCGAAGAACTGGCCGCAACCATTACCCAGGATGTCACCATGTCGGTAAGGGTTCTACGTTACATCAACTCGGCACAGTTTAATCTTGGCCGCGAAGTCGATTCGATTCAGCAGGCCATCATGATGCTGGGTCGTACCACTATCCGCAATCTTGCCACGCTGGTGGTAATGTCCCAGATCCCGGACAAACCGCACGAGTTACTGATTATTTCCATGATTCGGGCAAAGATGGCAGAAAATATTGCCCGGCTTGTTAAAGCCGAAACAGAAGCCTGTTTTACCACCGGCCTGTTTTCCATTATCGATACACTCATGGATCAGAAAATGGAGGTCCTGCTGCAGGACTTACCGCTGGCTGAAAATATCCGCCGGGCATTGAGCAAGCGCGAAGGTGAACTGGGCAATATACTTGCCTGTGTCCTCGCCTATGAAAGTGGCGACTGGAATAATGCACACTATGATGATCTCGGTATCGATGATATTCGAAACTGTTATCTCGAAGCCCTGCAATGGGCAACTGCTAATGAAGCCCTGCTAAAACAGGAATAAGACAGATGGACAATGTTTTTATCGGTCGCCAGGCAATTTACGATAAAAAGCTGGATGTCTATGGCTATGAACTCTTGTCCCGTAGTAATGCAGAACAGAACCAGGCCTTTGTCAATGATGATAATGCCAGCCATGCCACTACCGAGGTTATTCTCAATGCCCTCACGGAAATTGGCCTGCCACAGCTGGTGGGAAAGCACCCTGCCTTTATCAATCTTACCGATGACTTTTTAAGCGGGCAGACACCGATCCCGGATCTGCAACACCAGATCGTTATCGAGGTACTGGAAAATATCCGCATTACACCACAACTGCTTGAGTCTGTTAAAAAGCTCTCTGCCTCTGGCTACCAGATAGCACTGGATGACTTTGTTTATAAAGCAGAAGCACAACCTCTACTGGAAATTGCGGATATTGTGAAAATTGATATTCGTGAACACAGCGAACATCAGTTGCGCCAGTTATTAAAGCAGTTAAAGCCCTATAATGTGAAGTTGCTGGCAGAGAAACTTGAAACCCATGCCGAGTATCATTTCTGTAACGAGCTCGGTTTTGATTATTACCAGGGCTATTTCTTATGTGAGCCTAATATCATTTCCACGCAACGGGCCCCGGCCAACCGCACCAATATTATTCATCTACTGGCGCAGTTACAGGACCCACAGGTACAGATTGAAACACTTGAAGGCCTGATCAGTCAGGACCTTGCCCTCTCTTACCGGTTATTGAAGTATATCAACTCGGCGGCCTTTGCCCTGCAACGCGAAGTGGACTCGATTCATCATGCCATCGTCATGCTGGGGCTGAATACGATTCGTTCTCTCGCCAACCTGATGCTGCTTTCCAGGATCGATGACAAGCCCCGTGACCTGTTGATGATCGCCAGTATCCGCGCTCGCTTCTGTGAACAGCTTGGTATGCACATTGACAAGCATATCAAGGATACTTTTTTCACCGCCGGCCTGTTCTCGGTGATCGATGCGCTGATGGACAGGAACATGCATGACATTATCAGTGAGCTGCCACTCAGCACCGTTTTAAAAGAGGCCCTGCTACAACAAAAAGGCATGATTGGTGAAGCAGTTAAATGTGCCATTGCCTTTGAGCGGGCAGACTGGGATGCGGTCAATTTTGATGGACTGGACAAGAAAACCATTCAGCAGATTTATTTCGATGCCATTATCTGGAGTAACCAGGCGCTCAGTATGCTGGCACACTAAATAGTATTAGCCACTGAAATCCTTATATTAATAGCCATTCCAGCAAGCCCCTCTGTAGAAACAATCTATTCATGACACGCGGTAAATACATCCCTGTACGATCGACCGCCGCGTCCATGCGGCGGACGGCCATGAATAGATTATTTTCTACGCGGGACTTCTTGCTTAACTGTTTACCCCGATATAAGTGCATTTATAAATTATTTTAACTTTTTTCCAGCAACAGGCAGCCACTTCTATCCACACTGCATTGCCAGCCAGGGGCAAGGTAGGTCGTGGAGACGGTTTCGGTAATCAGTGCCGGGCCATGAATAAGCTGATCCACACCAAGCTGATCCCTCGGGTAAACCGTGACCGTTTCATCGACGCCGTATAAACGAACCTGTTGCGGCTCAGGCCGTGGCAGCGCTTCTACTTCCGGCAGGCTTACTTCGTTCGCGGCACTCTTCATGGCCAGGCGTACATTTACCAGTTCAACCGCTAACGAAAGACAATGCCCATAGCGTTGCTGATGAAGCGCGGCAAAATCTTCCCGAACCTGGGACAACGACTGCCACTTTACATTAAGAAAGTAGGACTGGCCGTGGTAACGACAGTCCACGCTGTAGTCACATTGAATATCCGCTTCATCCACCCCTTCCTGCTGTAATGCCTCAAGTCCCTGCTGATACAGCTCACTAAAGTGCTGCTCTATTTCATCAGCACCAACCTTGTCCAGCAGGCAGGTAAAGGTGCGTGAAAGCTGCCGTGCCCGCGGTGCCACCAGCATCCCCAGCGCCGAAAGCACCCCAGCATGACGTGGCACCATGGCACGGGGAATGGCCAGCGCATCCGCCAGGGCACAGACATGCAGACCGCCAGCACCGCCAAAGGAAACCAGGGTCAGGCTGGCGGGATCGATCCCCCGCTGCACCGACATCACCCGCAGGGCATGGGCCATGTGTTCATTGGCAATATCGATGATCCCCTGCGCCGCCTCATGCACGCTTAAACCCAGCTGTGCTGCAAGGGGTTGTATTACCGCGGTGGCTGCATCGATATCCAGTTGCATACCACCACCGAGAAAAGCATCGGCACGCAGTCGACCCAGTACCAGGTTGGCATCGGTCACTGTGGCATACTGACCGCCTTTAGCATAGCAGGCTGGACCCGGATCGGCCCCGGCAGATTCAGGGCCAACCTGCAACATGCCACCGGCATCAATACTGGCAATAGACCCCCCGCCGGCACCAATGGTATGCATATCGACCATGGGAATGGCGACCGGGTAACCGGCAATATGTCCCTCGGTGGTGAGTTGTAACTCACCATCGATCATTGCTACATCGGTTGAAGTACCGCCCATATCAAAGGTCAGCAGTTGTT
Source organism: Chromatiales bacterium (assembly GCA_027057985.1). GTDB lineage: Bacteria > Pseudomonadota > Gammaproteobacteria > UBA6429 > Thiohalophilaceae > JAGLTQ01. The sequence goes on along the minus strand of JALUTJ010000353.1, from coordinate 3,347 downwards.
GTTGCCCGGTTTGCTCACCCATAAACCGTGCCGCTGCCAGCCCACCGGCAGGACCGGATAACAGCATATGCACTGCCTGCTGTCCGGCAAGACTGGCAGCAATGGTGCCACCGGCACTTTGCATTACCGCGATATTGGCACCGGGCAGGCCCTGTTGTAGACGCAGCAGGTAATCCTCAACCAGTGGCCCAACGTAACTGTTGAGCCAGGTGGCGATACCACGTTCATATTCCCGGTATTCGGCCAGTACCGCAGAGGAACGCGAAACAAACATCTCTTCCGGCACAATCGCCGCAATCCGCTTTTCAGCGTTATCATCGAGATAGGAAAACAGCAGGTTAATCGCCACCGCACGTGGGGCAAGCTGCTCAAGCTGTTGCCTTAACTGCTGTAACTGCGCCTCATCCAGTGCTTCAATAGTTTCACCTTCGGCAGATAAGCGGCCACCGGTTTCGAGACAATATGCGGCGGCAACCGGTGGAGATTTTTTTCCCGGTTGCAGGTTATAAAGTTCGGAACGATTTTGCCTTGCGATGGTCAGTACATCCGCAAGACCATGATTAGTAATATAGGCAGTGGTCACACCCTTGCCTTCGAGCAGGGCATTGGTGGCCACGGTGGAGCCATGGACGATAAGTAATTGCTGTGGGTCGAGTTGCAACTCGGCAATCCCCTGCAGGATAGCCTGCTCGGGAGCATGTGGCGTGGAGAGCACCTTATGGGTCGTCAGTTTACCCTGCTGGTAAACAATAAAATCCGTAAAGGTCCCCCCTGTATCGACACCCAGTAATATCACATCATGCTCCGCGGAAAAAATTTTTGCCATTATACCTGATTCAGGTTTTTGCGCCCTGTGTCACTTGATAAGAATACAGGCCGGCATATAATCCGGTATCATTTTATCAATGACATAAACCTGTATACTGTATGAACGTTGTTAAAAATAAAATGTAATAATAATCATTGCTCATGGATAACAGTATCTTATTAGAAGCCAGCCATCTTGGTCGCCACTACGGGCATATTGCCGCCGTCAGTGATATCAGCTTCCAGTTGAAACAGGGTGAAGTGCTGGGTTTCCTTGGCCCCAATGGAGCGGGCAAGTCGACCAGTATGCAGATGATCACTGGCAACCTCGCCCCCTCAGCTGGCCGTATCTCAATCTGTGGTCATGATCTGCTCGATGATCCGATTGCAGCCAAGGCCAGTATCGGTTATCTGCCGGAACAACCCCCACTGTATCGTGAACTTACGGTGGATGAATACCTGCTGTTCTGCGCCCGCCTCAACCGCATCGAAAAATCACAACAGGCCGCAGCGCTGCAACGAGCAAAGCAACGCTGTGGACTGGAACAGGTGGGCAGGCGCCTGATCAATAACCTCTCCAAGGGTTACCAGCAGCGCGTGGGGATTGCCCAGGCTATTATTCATAACCCGGCTATCGTGGTGCTGGATGAGCCCACGGTGGGACTCGATCCGATCCAGATCCGCGAAATTCGCAGTCTGATCCGTGAGCTGGCCGAACACCATGGCGTGATTCTTTCTACCCATATCCTGCCAGAAGTACAGATGACCTGTGACCGGGTACAGATTATCAACCAGGGCCGACTGGTTTACAGTGACGAAATCAATAACCTCAACCAGCGTATGCAATGTGACAGCCTGCTACTTGGACTGCGCCAGCCACCGGCTGAATCTGAAATCGCAGCCCTGCCCGGTATCGAGAGTGTAGAAAAATTATCCGCGCACCGCTTTCGCCTGCGTTATGCTGACGCGCACAGCCCTGCCGAGGAAATTGCCCGCTTCGTGGTGGAAAAAAACTGGGGGCTGCAGGAACTGGCACCGGAGCAAAAAACCCTGGAGCAGGTATTCGTTGAACTGACTTCTGGTGATACCCATGGTGAAACACAAGGGGACTATGCGGCATGATTATTCTTACCCTGGCACAACGCGAACTGCGCAGCCTGTTTCTTTCGCCACTGGCCTGGGCCATTCTTGCCATCGTGCAGTTTATTCTTGCTTACCTGTTTTTAAGCCAGTTACAGGATTTTCTTAATCTGCAACCCAAACTGGCGCAACTGGAAAATGCCCCGGGCGTTACTGCGCTGGTGATTGCCCCACTTTATGCCAGTGCGGCCTTTATTATGATGCTGGTCAGCCCATTACTGACCATGCGTTTAATCAGTGAAGAACGACGCAACCGTTCCCTGGCGCTGCTATTCTCAGCCCCGGTATCGATGACACAGATTATTCTCGGCAAGTACCTCGGTATTATCAGCTTTGCCTTTATTATGATTGGCCTGCTAACATTGATGCCACTGTCTTTACTTTTTGCCGGCAGTATT
>JALUTJ010000353.1:0-992 GCA_027057985.1 Chromatiales bacterium | reverse complement strand
GTTACTGGCCGCCTTTATGGCGCTGGGCCTGTACATGTCCAGCCTCACGGCACAACCGACCATTGCCGCCATGAGCACCTTTGGCATGTTGCTGTTACTGTGGATTATCGACTGGGCCGGCGGCAAGGCTGAGGCCACCACCAGCGGCTTACTGGAATATCTTTCCATTCTGCGTCACTTCGAAGCCTTTACCCGTGGCCTGTTCAACAGCAGTGATATTATTTATTACCTGCTATTTATTACCCTGTTTCTGGTATTAAGTATTCGCCGCCTCGATGGCGACAGACTGCAACGGTAAGACTGTATTATGGAAATCACATCAAAAAACCGTAACCAGCTGCGTTTACAGAATATTATTTTTATCCTGCTCTTCTGCACCGTCATCGGCTTGCTGGCCTGGCTCTCGCTGCAATACCGCTTTGAATATGACTTTACCGCCAACAAGCGCAACAGCCTGTCGCCCGTTACCATCAAGCTGTTAGAGAAAATACCGGGTGAGATCAAAATAACAAGTTTTATCCCCGATTCAGCAATGCAGTCCAGTCACAAGTATGTACGCGAACTGGTGGGACGTTACCAGAAATATAAAAAAGATATCACGCTTGAAATCATTAACCCCGATATTGCCCCGGACAAGGTACGCCAGCTCAGGGTAACCCACTATGGTGAAACCATTGTTGAATACCAGGGCAGGAATGAACATATAAACCAGCTCAATGAAAAACACCTTAGTAACACCCTGCAACGGCTGTTACGCCAGGGCGAACGCCTTGTGCTCTTCGTCAGCGGCCACGGTGAACGCAGTCCCGATGGCAAGGCCAACTTTAGCTGGAGCCACTTTGCAACAAAACTGCATGACAAGGGATTTAAAACCGCCCTGCTGAAACTGGCAGAAAACCCACGCATCGAAAATGCCAGCGCCGTGGTTATTGCCAGTCCACAAACCGACTTTTTACCCGGTGAAGTCAGACTGCTGCTGGAGTATATTAAAC
>JALUTJ010000352.1 GCA_027057985.1 Chromatiales bacterium | reverse complement strand
TAATTTTTTAATGATTTCTCTGGCTTTTGATTCTGATTTTACAAGGATATGACGTGCCTTGTATTCTTTTGGATCGGCCTTACCAATCTGTGCATCATAGACTTTCTTCAGTTCCTTATCAGTAATAGGCTTAGCAACATCTGATTTGGAAAGCAGGGTCTGGATCAGCAGGTTTTGTTTATACTGGTTAACCATGTTTTTGAACTCTTTGGTTTTATCCAGTTTTTTCTTTTTTGCAGCCTGCAGAAGAACTTCACGGTTAATCAGTTCATCCAGCACCGCCTGGCGACTCACAGGTGCTTTTGAATTCGGGTTACGCGCCTGCATCGCCTTGAGGTGTTGCTGGTAGGTTTTCTGGGAAATCTTTTTGCCATTGACGGCTGCGACAGATTTTGCGTCCAGTGCAAGTGCGGAGTGACCGATCAGTGAGCTGAGCAGGATTCCGCTAAGTGTCAGTGTGAGTTTTTTCATTTTATTTCCTTGATGATATTTATGATTTATTGTCAGGGTAATACTTTTTTAAAGGGTTTTACAGTAACTGCATCATAAACCCCGGCTTTAACGTAGGGGTCGGCATCGGCCCACGCTGTGGCTTCTTCGAGAGAGGCAAACTCGGCAATTACCAGAGAGCCGGTAAAGCCGGCCGGTCCGGGTTCATTGCTGTCGATGGCCGGGTGAGGGCCAGCGAGTACCAGGCGTCCCTGCTTTTTCAGTTCTTCCAGGCGTGCAATATGATCGGGTCGGGCAGGTTTTCTTTTTTCCAGGCTGTTTTCAACATCCCGGGACATAATCGCATATAACATTTAATCGACTTCCACTTCTGTTTTCGCTATCCGGGGTTCTTCTTCTTTTTCTACCAGTGCATTTTCCGGCATATGTCGGGCCAGGTAAATAGCCTGGATAATCACGAAGACCACGGTTGCACCGAGCATGCCATAGGTTTTGAAGTCCACCCAGGTGGACAGGCTGAAGTTAAAGGCAACATAAAGGTTGGCAAAACCCATTGCGGTAAAAAAGAGTACCCAGGCAAAGTTAAGTTTCATCCACACGGACTCAGGTAACTCTACCGCGTGAGACATCATACGTTTAACAAAGGGTTTACCACCTATGAACTGGCTGCCAAGAAATGCCAGTGCAAATAACCAGTTCACCGCGGTGGGTTTCCACTTGATAAAGACCGGATCTTTGAGGATCAGGGTTGCTCCCCCGAGTACGGTAATGAGCACCAGGGTAATGATATGCATCTTTTCGATACGCCGGTTTTTAATCCAGTACAGCAATACCTGTACTGCGCTGGCAATTATGGCAACAGCGGTCGCGGCGAGAACACCTTGCTGGGGATCATCGTAAAGTTTGAAAGTAATGAAAAACAGTGCGATGGGAAAAAAATCAAATAAAAACTTCATAATTATCTTTTAAATCTCGTAACTGGAACTTTGTGACCGGCGAGGGCTGCAAAAGTTCCGTTTATCTTTGGAACATCAGTCAAAATATTGAATTATTATAACGACTTGCGCTGATCGTACACAGGCATTATGACACGATTTTACGCTAAAAATCGTCCAATATCTTCGCGAAAGCGTGATTTATCGGGTAGACTGCGAACCCTTATGAACCTGGCCTGCGATTTACACAGTCACTCCACTGTTTCCGATGGTACCCTGACACCCACGGAGCTGGTGCAGCGCGCGCATGAAATGGGGGTTTCCGTACTGGCTCTCACCGATCACGATGCAACTGAAGGCTTGCCCGAGGCCGCCGCTGAGGCCAAATCACTGGAAATGAAGTTCGTGCCGGGTATTGAGCTTTCGGTGACCTGGAGTCATCAGACCGTGCATATCGTGGGGCTGGGGATCGATGCTGACAACCCGGTACTCAACCAGGGTTTAATGGCGCTACGCGAATTTCGCCAGTGGCGAGGTGAAGAAATCGCCCGTAAGCTGGAAAAAGCCGGTCTGCCGGCGCCCCTGGCCGGGGCACAGAAATTTGCCCGTGGTCAGATCCTGAGCCGTACCCACTTTGCCCGCTACCTGGTGGAGCAGGGACGAGCAAAGGATGTGCGCCAAGTGTTCAAACGTTACCTGGTGCGTGGTAAGCCGGGGTTTGTTGCCGGTCAGTGGGCTTCACTTGAAGACGCCCTTGACTGGATTCATGCTGCGGGCGGGATAGCCGTGATTGCACACCCGGCACGTTATAATTTTTCTGCCACGCGCCTGCGCCAGTTAATCACGGAATTTCAGGAACTTGGTGGCCTGGGCTTCGAGGCTATATCTGGTAGTCACAGCAGTGATGAAGAAGGGCGCATGCTACAACTTGCACAGCAGTTTGATCTTTATATTTCCTGCGGCTCGGATTTTCATAGTCCGGAGCAGTCTTACCGGGAGCTCGGGGCCCTGCAACCTGTCCCGGCCGGTTTTCATCCCCTCTGGCACAGCGAGGCCTGGCAGCAACGTATTGGAACCATTATATGAGCCAGTTTTTTCATATTCACCCGGATAACCCGCAACCCCGGCTGATTCGTCACGCCGTGGATATGTTACGCGAGGGCGCCGTCATTGTTTACCCGACCGACTCGGCATATGCGCTGGGCTGCCACCTGGGTGACAAGAAGGCAATCGACCGCATTCGCCGGATTCGTAATGTCGATAACAGGCATAATTTTACCCTGGTCTGCCGTGATCTCTCCGAGATCAGCACCTATGCGAAACTGGCAAATAACAGCCTGTACCGTATTCTGAATGCGCATACGCCGGGGCCTTACACCTTTATTTTAAAAGCGACTTCCGAAGTACCAAGACGCCTGTTGCACCCAAAGCGTCGTACCATTGGCATACGTGTACCGGCAAACCCGATTGCCCATGCCCTGCTGGAAGAACACCGTGAACCGATTATGAGCTCAACCCTGATCCTGCCCGGGGAGGACATGCCCATGACCGATCCCTACGATATTCGAGAAGTACTCGAGCACCAGGTCGACCTTGTAATCGATGGTGGATACTGTGGACTGGATCCCACCACGGTGGTGGATATGACCGATGATGTTCCCGAGGTGGTGCGTCGTGGTGAAGGTGACCCACTGCCATTTGAATAAAAAATGAGTATTGGGTGTCTCTCTATTTTGTTTACGGAATAGAGAGTGAATTGCTCAAAAATCACCCAGTTACGGGCAGAGTTTACCGTTTTCAGGGCAGGCGATTCCACGTATAATATTGCCAATGCATACAATAATTTTTACAGCATCGTACACTTCGTAACACTCATGTACCTTACCCGGTAAATAGAA
>JALUTJ010000351.1 GCA_027057985.1 Chromatiales bacterium | reverse complement strand
CACTGGCGGTGCTGCTGGTGGTCGGCAATACCATTCGCCTGGCAATCCAGAACCGGCGCCAGGAAATCGTGGTGATGAAACTGATCGGGGGCACCGATGCCTTTATCCGTCGTCCTTTTCTCTATACCGGTTTCTGGTACGGCCTCTTTGGAGGCATGATTGCCTGGCTGCTGGTCAGTATCAGCCTGCTGATTATCAGTGAACCGGTACAGCAACTCACCCTGCTGTACCAGAACCAGTTCCAGTTACAGGGCATGTCCCTGCCGACAACCCTGCTATTGCTGCTCATCAGTATCCTGCTTGGACTGGGTGGATCCTGGCTGGCTGTTGGACGGCATTTACGTGATATCGAACCCACATAAAACTAAACTTTGTCCTCTGCGTACCGATAACAGGACAACAAGAATGAGAAAATTCCCCCACAGATGACCGAAGAGAAAAAACATATCCTAATCGTCGATGGTTCCGCTGTATCGCGCCAGATTCTGTCACGCATCCTGTGTGCCGAAATTCCCAATGTCATGGTCGATAGCTGTAAAAACGGCGAACAGGCGATGCAAAAGATCCAGCAAAACAGCTATGACCTGGTGACAACCGCACTGATGCTGCCGGACATGGATGGCCTTGCACTGTGCCGCAATATCCGCGCCACCGCAAGAATGTATATCCCGGTAATCGTGGTCTCAGGCGATGCCGATGAACGCCTGCTACAGGAAGGCTTCAATGCCGGGGTGACCGACTATTTCGACAAGTCCAATGGCTACAGGGCCTTTGGGGACTTTATCAAGGCCTTTATTCAGCGCAATTCCAGCCTGGTCGGGCATATCCTGTTTATCGAGGACAGTAAAACCGCCGCTGCGGTCATCTGCAAGATACTGGAAAAACACGGCCTCAAGGTCACCCATGCCGAATCGGCTGAACAGGCGCTAAAGCTACTGGAAAAGCAGCGTGAACCGGGCAACAAGGAAGATCCCTACGACCTGGTGGTGACCGACTTCTACCTCAAGGGCGATCTCACCGGCGGTGACCTGCTCTATGCCATTCGTACCCGCTTCCACTACTCGCAGCAGGAACTGCCGGTACTGGTACTCACGGGGAATGATGACCAGCAGACCCAGGTCGAGGTCTTCCATGCCGGTGGTAATGATTTTGTCTCCAAGCCGATTCTCGAAGAAGTGATTATGGCGCGGATTCGCCTGCTGCTGCTGATCCGTCACCAGTTCGAGGCATTGAAGAAACAGGCCGAGGATATGCGCTGGATCGCCGCCACCGATAGCCTCACCGGGGTACGCAGCAAGCGCTACCTGATTGATACCGGCGAGGAATATATCCAGAACGTGGCGCATCAGCCTGTGTGGGCGATCCTGATCGATATCGACTTTTTCAAGCAAATCAATGACAGTCTTGGCCATATTACCGGTGATCATGTGCTGGCCGAGCTTGGCAACAAGCTCAACCAGACCTTCCCCGAGGACATGGTGGTGCGTTTCGGTGGCGAGGAATTCGCGGTACTGATTAAAAACCTCACTTTTGACGAGGTTCGGAGCAAAACTGAGCAGTTGCGAAAAGATATCAACCAGATGAAACCGGCCAATGTTGATATCAGCATCAGTATTGGCCTCGCCGGCATGCAGCATCACCCGGAAAGCAACCTGACCCAGCTGCTGTCGCTGGCCGACAAGGCTCTGTACCACTCCAAGGAAAATGGCCGAAATTGCCTCTCCATCAACCTGCCAGAGGGGATTATCCTGGACTCAGAACTCAAAAACTGAACCAGTTTCCCTGAATTTTGTCAGACAATCCCATAGAACTACTAATTGAATCAAATACTTAACAAAATTGAAACAATATGAACTTTTTCTAATATTGGCACTCTAAGGTTTTGAGTGCTAATATACGACGAGTGCTTAATTTGATTCATATAACCAGGGGGTTGAACATGAACAAGAGCCTACAATTACAGTATGCAGTACCTTCCGATAGTCTGGAATCGTACCTGCAGGCAACACGCAATATTCCAATCCTGAGTGCAGAAGAGGAGCGTGAGCTGGCTGTTAGGCTGCACGAACAAGGTGATCTGGAAGCTGCGCAGAAGCTGGTGCTGTCGCACCTGCGTTTTGTTGCCCATATTGCGCGTAGCTACAGTGGTTATGGACTGGCACTGGCCGATCTTATCCAGGAAGGCAATATTGGCCTGATGAAGGCAGTAAAGCGCTTCGATCCAAATGTGGGTGTACGCCTGATTTCTTTTGCCGTTTACTGGATACGTGCCGAGATCCACGAATTTATCCTGCGCAACTGGCGTATCGTAAAAGTTGCCACCACCAAGGCGCAACGCAAGTTATTCTTTAACCTGCGCAGCCAGAAAAAACAGCTGGGCTGGTTCAATAACGACGAGGTCAATGCCGTTGCCGATGATCTGGGGGTTAAACGCTCCGATGTACTGGAAATGGAAAAGCGCCTCAGCGGTATGGATATCGGTTTCGATGGCCCGGATGATAACGAAGATGATGTGACGCTGGCACCAAGTGGATACCTGGAAGATACCAGCCAGGAACCTGCACAGTTACTGGAAAAATCTGACTGGCAGGATGACCAGGAAACCCGTCTGCATAATGCGATGAAAGAGCTGGATGATCGCAGTCGTGATATCCTGCAGCAACGCTGGCTAAGCGATAACAAGGCGACACTGCACCAACTGGCAGACAAGTACAATGTTTCTGCTGAACGGATTCGCCAGCTGGAAAATAACGCTATCAAGAAACTGCGTAATGCCATCGGCGAAGCAGCCTGATTGCCAGTAGTAATACATTAAAAAGCCTCTTTATCTAAAGAGGCTTTTTTTATTCAATAAACCACAGATGCAAATAAACTAAAAGTGATTTTTGTGTAGATCAGACTTTAGACGGACAATAAATATCTTGTAGCCGGATATTTTCTCGCAAAATATCCTGTTATGTGAACGAAATAAAATTTTGCGTCCTCCGCGACTCTGCGGTACAAAATAGGCAGGTCGACTCAAACGTAGTGGAGCCAACAAATTTTTATTCTTTTACTTCAGCTTCCTGTTCTTCTGTATCCAGATCATTCAGTTCCTGGGCAACGCGGGCTTTTTCCTGATCCATGGACTGCTTGAGTTTGTACATTTCATTCTTCACCAGTTTTTCTCCTTCTTTCTTACCACCTTCATACATGGAAGAAAACTCGCTCAGCATATTTTCAATCGTCTGCGTTGAAGCATCGAGCCGTTTCTGCAGCGAAGTCACCTCGATTCGTAATGCTTCAT
>JALUTJ010000350.1 GCA_027057985.1 Chromatiales bacterium | reverse complement strand
TATCGAAGACGGTGGCTGGATGTGGGCCGAGTCCATGCATGGCAAGGTGCGCTGCCTGGCTCGTTATTCGGAAGCCGTTGAACCGGGTACCATCTGGACCTGGAATGCGGTCGGTAAAGCCAGCGGTGCCTGGAACCTGGATGGCGATGCCAACGAATCGCGCAAGGGCTTCCTCATGAATCACCTCATCTCAGAAGAACTGCCAAAGAACGAATGTGGTGAACATATCTCCAACTCTGATCCGATTACCGGTCAGGCTGGCTGGTATGACGTGCGTGTTCGTGTTTACAAAGCAGAAGATGATGAGCCGCAGGAAAGCTTCCCGCAATTCGACACCATGCCGCCATTACCGGGTACGGGCGACAGGCCAAAGAAGATTGGCTTCTTTGCCGGGATGTTTACTAAAAACAAATAAAGATTTTTAAACGTTAATTAAACACAAAGAACGTAGAGAACAGATTATTCTTTACGACCTCTGCGTTGATAACTATGATGAGAAAAGTGTTATGACACAATTAGCATTAGTTATAGATTTAAATGTTTGCGTTGGCTGTCATGCCTGCGTAACAAGCTGTAAGGAGTGGAATACCTCTGGCCCAGCCGGTTATATGACCGATGAAAACCCGTATGGTAAGGACCCTACCGGTACCTTCTTTAATCGGGTACAGACTTATGAAATTGGCGAGTTTCCACATACCGAGACCGTACATTTCCCCAAGAGCTGCCTGCATTGTGAAGAACCGCCCTGCGTACCGGTATGTCCTACCGGCGCCAGCTATAAGCGTGAAGAAGACGGTATTGTTCTGGTGGACTACGACAAGTGTATTGGTTGTCGCTACTGCACCTGGGCCTGTCCTTATGGTGCTCGTGAAATCGACGAAGATCAGAAGGTCATGAAAAAGTGTACCCTTTGCGTGGATCGTATTTACGATCAGTCACTGCCTGAAGCCGAACGTAAACCTGCCTGTGTCCTCGCCTGTCCAACCAGTGCACGTTTATTCGGTGATGTTCAGGACCCCGAGTCTGAAGTATCCGTCACCATTCGCGAACAGGGTGGTTACCAGTTGATGCCGGAATGGGGTACCAAGCCTTCTAACCACTACCTGCCTCGTCGCAAGACACGTATGCATATTCATGAAGATGAACTGCAGCGTGCGGATAACCCGCTCAATAAAGAGCAGCGTGGTCCAAGTGCACCGGTTGATGCACCGACCCTCGACGACAGTACTTCGTGGTAACAGATATATTCATATTCAACGCAGTGATGAAAAAACTGCGTTAAAAATAAAACTTTTGGAGAAACCGATATGCATCCAGCATTCTCAGTTATCTTTTTAACTACCCTGATTGGTGCAGGACAGGGACTGTTCCTGGCGATTTTTACCGGCCAGAGCTACTCCGCCGTGCGCCTTGTGGCTACACAGGACAGCACCAGTTTCTACGGACTTGGCGCCCTGCTAGCACTGTTATTCCTGGTAGCCGGCCTGTTCGCCTCTTTCTTTCACCTCGGTCGTCCTGAACGTGCCTGGCGTGCTGCTTCCATGTGGCGTACCTCGTGGTTATCACGTGAAGTGATTATGCTGCCAGCGTTAATGGGGCTGATCTTTATATACAGCATGATGCATTTCTTCGGCTGGGACACGGTGTTGTTCACAAGCAAAGAAGGCACCACACTACAGCTGAGCCTTGTTGTTGGTACCGTTGCCGTTATCGCGACTTTCCTGCTATTTATCTGTACCGCGATGATTTATGCCTCGATCAAGTTCCTGCAGGAATGGGCCTGTGCTCTGACCGTAGTGAACTACCTGCTGCTCGGTACTGCCTCCGGCTTTACCCTGGCAACCCTGTTTGCCAACAGTACCGCACCTGACCTGGTGCCACTGTATGGCAGCTGGGCAATCATCATTACTGCGGCAGCTTTTGTCACCCGTGGCGCATCCCTGATTCGTAATGCACGTATCAAGTCAAAGTCCACTATTCAGACGGCGATTGGTATTCGTCACACCCATATCCAGCAGAAGTCCATGGGGATGCAGGGTGGCTCCATGAACACCCGGGATTTCTTCCATCACAAGACAGCCGCCTTTATGCAGGTTATCAAGTGGACTTTCCTGGTACTGGTCTTCCCATTACCCATTATTCTGCTCTGGATTGGCATGGAATCAAATAGCAGTGGTATTCTGCTGGGAGCATTTATCTCCCAGTATCTTGGGTTGATTGCCGAGCGCTGGTTCTTCTTTGCCCAGGCCAACCACCCGCAAAACCTGTATTACCAAACCACCTGATCTTTGCCGGTCTGAAATATAAAAGCCCGAACAGAAGTTCGGGCTTTTTTTTACATGTAATTCTCAGGGAAAAGCGGAAGCTTTTATTAATGGCCTGCCTGATTCAATATCATAAACAATCAGGGTCTGATAATTCCGGTAATTACCATCCTTCGCTTCATCACTGAACCAAAGTACCCAGTCAGTTTTTTGATTGTTATTTATATCCGCCTTTGCGACAAGTTTTAGTTGATAAATCCAGTCATCCTGTTCAAAAATTATTTTATCATTGCTGATAATCAGTTTATTCCCTGAAATTTCATCCAGTGTCCTGCGCTTCTCAACGACCAATGGTCGTAAGGAAGATGAAAATGTCGTAATATCAAGCCGCTTTGCCAGCAAGATCATATTATTTTTATTTCCTTCCTCTTTTATATATGTCTTTCCTTGCAGCAGGTATAATACATCACAAATCAGGTATTCACTTCTTACCAGAGAATTTTTAACGTCCTCTTTTATTTTTTTCTTTTTAATCCATCGCAGGTAGGAATTACAGTTATATGCCTTGCTCCCCGAAACAAATTCGATTTCACTTCTAATCTTATTTAATTCTGTTTTTCTTTCATTTAAAGAATGATTAACAAACATGCTAAATATTATATTTTCCGGATCAGCCTTTCCATTTGAGCAGGAAAACAATGCAGTCAGGAGAAAAAACAAAATATATCTTGTCATTTGATTTCTCCTATCAAAGCAGCTTCCTTCTTTCTGCGAGTTGGATATGCATCCCCAAATTTCTCTAATAGTTCTTTTACCTTATCCCAGTCCTGTGCCGTTACTGCCTCCCAGAATTCCGGGGTCCGAGCATTCAGGTTTATACCATACTGAAATGAAACAGAAGCAATTACAGTCTGTGCCTGTGGTGGAACGTCAGAGAATTTCTTCTTATTTCCAACTGCAGCATTATATTTTTGCTGAATTTGCTCAATATGCTTTTTTTTGACCGCTTTATTAATCTCTTCAGCTTGAGCAGAAGTAATAA
>JALUTJ010000349.1 GCA_027057985.1 Chromatiales bacterium | reverse complement strand
TGGCAAGGAGCACCAGCTACGGCTGGCCCTGACCTGTATTCTCGCCCGAGGCCATCTCCTGATTGAAGATCTGCCCGGTATGGGTAAAACCACGCTTGCGCATACTTTTGCACAACTGCTGGGGCTGGATTTCAATCGAATTCAGTTTACCAGTGATATGCTGCCTGCTGACGTACTTGGTATCTCCGTCTATGAACAGGCCAATAGCCAGTTTAATTTTCATCCCGGCCCCGTTTTCTGCAACCTGTTGCTGGCCGATGAGATCAACCGTGCCACAGCTAAAACCCAGAGCGCGCTACTCGAGGCCATGGAAGAACAACAGATAACGCTCGATGGCAAAACCCGCCATTTACCTGAGCCGTTTTTCGTTATTGCCACACAAAATCCAACCGAGCAGATTGGTACTTTTCCCCTGCCAGAATCACAACTGGATCGCTTCCTGATGTCGATCTCCATCGGTTATCCCGATAACGCTTCTGAACGCGAACTCCTCACGGCACATAGTCGACGCGAATCGCTGCAACAACTCGATAGTATCCTGCACAAAGATGAACTTACTGCAGTGCAAAAAGAAGTGGAAAATATTCGCAGCAGTGACGCCCTGCTCGACTACGTGCTGGCATTGATCGAATATTCCCGCGCTTCCGGCCTGTTTCAGCACGGACTCTCTCCTCGTGCTGGCATTGCGCTGTTACACACCAGCAAGGCCTGGGCCATGTTGCAGCAAAGAGATTATGTGATTCCAGAAGATGTTCAGGCTGTTCTGCCCGGTGTGATTGATCATCGCCTGCAACTTCTGCTGGAAAATCCGGATAGCCAGCGCGCTTCTGACTTACTGCTTAATGATGTCGCGGTGCCCTGATCAGGCTATGTTTTCTTCCCTGATATCAAAATTTGATCTGGACCGCTTTTTCATTGGTGAAGGTCCTCAACCCTCACCTTATGTGCTCACCCAGCGCCGGGTTTATATACTGCCAACAAAACAGGGACTGGCTTTTGGCCTCCTGCTTTTTATTATGTTGCTCGGCTCCATTAACTATGCCAATAGCCTGGGCTATATGCTGACATTTTTACTGGCCAGCCTTGCCATCGTAACCATTTTTCATACTTATAATAATCTGTTACGACTGGAAATCGGCCCTGCCATTACCGTGCCGTGCTTCGTCGGTGATATTGCCATCATCAAAATTCGCATCAATAATCCTGCCGCAATGGTACGTCATTCACTCTGTCTTTACAGTGAGCGAACACTGGCGCAATTTGCTGATATTTCTGCTCAATCGGTTTCCTTTATGACCCTTCGCCATTGCTTTAACCGGCGCGGACTTCAACCTGTACCACGTTTTACCCTGGAATCACGCTATCCACTTGGCCTGTTCCGTGCGTGGTCGATTATCGAACCCGAGCAACAACAACTGGTTTATCCTCGACCTTCTGCCGATCGACAACTTCCACTCAATAGTGCCGGTGGGCTCGATGGAAATAAAACTATCGACCTGGGAAGTGATGATTTTCGTGAACTGCGTAGCTATGTCCCGGGTGATCCCCTGCAACATGTGCACTGGAAAAGTGCCGCGCGTCACCATACCCTGTTAACCAAAGAGTTTTCCTCCACCGCGGCACAGGAGCTATGGTTAAACTGGCAGCAAACCAGCGTTAGCGGTAGTGAAGCCAAACTATCTCAATTGACTCGCTGGGTATTACTGGCAACAAAGGAAAATATACCTTTCGGCCTGAAACTACCCGGCATTGAAATAAAGCCGACTCTATCACCGCAACATACCGCGCATTGTTTAAAACAACTGGCTCTTTATGGTTCAGGTGATGCAGACGGATAGCAGCCATAATACCAATAGCATGTTAATTCTGCTTGCAGGGATGTTGCTGGTGCTTATACCGCAATACTCGCACCTGCCTGCCTGGTTAAGTGTGGTTTGTACCGCCCTGGTCTTCTGGCGCATTGCTTACGAAACCGGCCATGTACCTTTGCCGGGCAGGTTTATTCTTTTCCTGCTGACATTAATGTTACTGGCCGGGATTATTCTTTCCTATCATACCCTGCTTGGTAAACAGGCTGGTTCTGCACTTCTTCTGGGTTTAATCAGTCTCAAGCTGTTTGAAATAAAAACCTTTCGTGATATTGCTCTTTTAATCCAGCTTTCGCTTTTTGCTATCGTCATTAACTTTCTTTTCAACCAGTCTATCCCGGTTGCCCTGAGCATGATTATTGCCGTATTGTTTCTTTTTACCGCTTTACTGGGTTTTAATTATCTAGCTGACAAAACACCTGCCAGGCCACGGCCCGCTGCGCTTCTTACACAGGAGAAGCCGCGCTTCTGGCAAACGGGTAAAATGCTGTTACAGGCCACCCCCCTTGCCGTGATTCTTTTTATTCTTTTTCCAAGGGTAGATAGTCCGCTCTGGGGCTTACCAGAAGATGCTTTTTCTGCCAGCAGTGGTTTATCCGACACTATGTCGCCGGGAAAAATAAGTCGCTTAAGTGATAATAACGAGGTTACCTTTCGGGTATTGTTCAACACACCGGTTCCGCCTGTTTCTGCTCTCTACTGGCGTGGCCCGGTGTTTACGCATTTCGATGGCTTTAGCTGGAAGGGGGATAAAAAAATTTCTAATGATAATTTTATCGATCTGATTCCACTTGGCAATGCGGTAGACTACACAGTAACCCTGCAACCTCATAATAATATCTGGTTATTTGCGCTTGATATGCCAGTTTCTATTCCCAGAGGCTCCAAAGTCAGCCGTAACCTGCAATTAGTTTCACTTACACCGGTAAGAAAACTTTTACGTTATCGTTTAACCTCTTATACACAATATCAGTTGTCAGATTATCTCAGCCCAAACTTACAAGATTATCTGCAACTGCCTGATAGCAACAAAATTAATCTTGATAAGGCAAAAGCACTCATTGATTCACTTGCTGTTGTAGGTAAACCACGCCAGACCATTGCAAATCTGCTGGATTATTTTGCCACTAATCAGTTTTATTACACCCGAACACCACCGTTACTATTAGAAAACCCTGTACAACAATTCCTGTTTGAATCAAAACAGGGATACTGTGAACACTATGCTTCTACCTTTGCCGTGCTGATGCGACTTGCCGGCCTGCCTTCACGCGTGGTCACAGGCTACCAGGGCGGTGAAATCAACCCGATAAATCAGTACATGATTGTTCGCCAGTCCGATGCCCATGCGTGGGTGGAAGTTTTTGCTGGAGATGAGGGCTGGGTTCGTGTTGATCCGACCTCGGTTATACCCGCCTCGAATATCGAGAACCCGGAGGA